>JBKJXJ010000491.1:0-4896 GCA_046716125.1 Candidatus Eiseniibacteriota bacterium | reverse complement strand
ACCGGTCGCGGCTACACCCGTGCCGCCGACCCCGCCCGTCGATGCCCCGGGCGGTACACCGGTCGGCACGACGGCCTCAGGCGGCGTCATCACCACGCGTCCGGCGTCGCCGCCGGTGCCGTCGGTGGTGGACAGCTCCCCGTCCGAGGAGGCGCTCGCGGTGCTGCGCACCATCCCGGAGCCGCTCGGGACGAGCGGGTCTCCCGACTCGGTACGCGTGCCGGTGCCGACTCCGACCCTGCCGCTCGGCAACCGTGAAGGGACGCGCGCGACCGCCGCGCTCCCCGACAGTCCGGTCGCCCCCCCGGCCGCCCCACAGTCCGTGCCACCGCCCGCGACCGCGCCACGGAACGTCCCGGACACCGCACCGGTGTCGCCCGACTCCTGCTGGCGACTTCAGATCCTGGCGCCTCCCGAGCGCGAGCGGGCCGACCGGATGGCGGAGGCGGCCCGCTCTCAGCTGCTGGTCCCGTTCGTGATCGAGCGCGAGGCCGGACTGTTCAAGGTGCGCTCGCGCGATTGCATGTCCGCCGGCGCCGCCGGCGATCTGCGCCGCCGCGCGGTGCAATGCGGCTTCGAGGGCGCGTTTCGATTTCGGGCGAAGCCACGATGAGCGGCGCGCTGGTGCTGTTCGAGGACAGCCGCTGGAAGGACCTCTCGCCGCTCACCGATCTGGTGTCGGTGCCGGCGCTGGCGTTCGGGGCGTCCGATCTGACGACGCGTTGGAGGCGCGCCGCGAATCTCCCGCTGCTCGGGATCGAGGCGCGCGCCGGACTGTCCGGCGGCAGCGGGCGGGCCCCGGAACCGGCGAGCCCCGGTCAGTCGGTGGACGACGAGGTGCTGGTCGTGAACGCCGCCGCGCTCCCGGGCGCCTGGCTCGCGGAATCCTCCCGGGTGACGGGACCCGCCCACTTCACCTGCGGGGGACGCCGGGTCGCCGCCCGGCTCACACGCGCGCAGATCGCTCCCGGTCTGGGGAAGGGCGAGGGCTTCGAGGCATTCCTCGCCGGACTCGACCTGCCGGTCCACGCCGTGGACGCGCGCGTCATCGCCTGGCCGTGGCAGCTCATCGACTGGAATCCCGCGGCGATCGCCGAGGATCTCTCGCGTTCCCGCGGCAAGGTGCGCGGCGAGGTCCACGCGACGGCGACGCTCTACGAACCGGCGCGCATCACCATCGAGGCGGGCGCCTGCGTGGACGCCGGTGCGGTGCTGGATGCCCGCGAGGGGCCGATCCATCTGTCCACCGAAGTGCGGGTCCAGGCCCTGACCCATGTCGTCGGCCCGTGCGTGGTCGGCGTCGGCACCCATCTGCTCGGTGGCGTGATCGGGCACTCCACGATCGGCCCCGGGTGCCGGCTCGCGGGCGAGGTGGACTCGTGCGTGTGGCAGGGCTGGGCGAACAAGCGTCATCACGGGTTCGTAGGCCACACCGCGGTCGGCGAGTGGGCGAACCTCGGGGCGATGACGACCACCAGCGACCTCAAGAACAACTACGGCACCATCCGGGTGCGCACCCTGGGCCGCGAACTGGACAGCGGCCTGATCAAGCTGGGCGCCATGATCGGCGCCGGCGTCAAGACCGGGATCGGTTCGCTGCTCCCTGCGGGCGCGTTCCTCGGCACCGGATCGCATCTCTTCGGCGGCGGCCGCTACGCGCCCAAGCGCCTGCCGGCGTTCTCGTGGTGGGACGGCGAGCGCGCGACCGAGTACCAGTTCGAGAAATTCCTCGCCACCGCGCACATCGCGATGGGGCGGCGCGGTCGCGAGATGCACCCTGCGCAGGAAGGGGCGCTCCGGGCGCTGTTCGCGGCGACGGCCGACGAGCGACGCGAGGCGCTCATCGTGGCCTGACCCGTGACTTGACCGCGGTGCGAACGAGTTCCTAGATTACCCGGCCCGTACGATCCAGCGGAACCCCCGCGATGATCGCGCGCCGCCATCACGAGGTCACATGCCCGAGCTGCGCAAGGACCCGGTGGTGGGTCGGTGGGTCATCATCTCCACCGAGCGAAGCCGCCGCCCGACCAACTTCGCCCCGGCAACGAGGGGCAAGACCGACGGCTTCTGCCCGTTCTGCCCGGGCAACGAGGACAAGACTCCGGCCGCGGTCTACACGGTGAAGCCGCCCGCCGGAGGGCCCGCCACGCCCGCGTGGAGGGTGCGCGTGGTGCCCAACAAGTTCCCGGCGCTCCAGATCGAGGGCGGACTCGACCGTCGTGGCGAGGGCCTGTACGACCGCATGAACGGGGTCGGCGCCCACGAGGTGGTGATCGAAAGCCCCGATCACGCCATGGACCTCGCCGACCTGCCGGTGGAGCACATCCACGAGGTCATGCTGGCCTACCGCGAGCGCATGATCGACCTGCACAAGGACAAGCGGCTGCGCTACGTCCTCATCTTCAAGAATCACGGCGAGCGCGCCGGCGCCACGCTCGAGCACACCCATAGCCAGCTCATCGCGACGCCGATCATCCCGCGCTTCCTGCAGGAGGAGCTGGAAGGCGCCCGGCGCTACTACGAACTCAAGGAGCGCTGCGTGTTCTGCGACATCGTCCACCAGGAGACCGCCGACAACAACGGGCGGCGGGTGGTGGCGATGAACGACCGGTTCGTGGCGCTCGAGCCGTTCGCACCGCGCTTTCCGTTCGAGACCTGGATCCTGCCGCGGCGGCACGACGCGTCCTACCAGGGGACGAGCGACACGACCGAGTACCTCGAACTGGCCGCGCTGCTCAAGGACACGCTGCAGCGACTGAACCGCGCGCTCGACCGGCCGCCCTTCAACTTCGTGCTCCACACGGCGCCGGTGAGCGACGGCGACCTCGAGTACTACCACTGGCATCTCGAGATCATGCCCAACCTCACGCGCATGGCCGGGTTCGAGATGGGCTCGGGGTTTCATATCAATCCGACGCCGCCCGAGGATGCCGCCCAGTACCTGCGCGAGATCGGCGCCGAGGCCGCAAGCGGCTAGGGGACGATGAGCCCGCCCAGCTTCCGGATCGTCCACATCGCGAGCGAGATGGCCCCGTTCGTCAAGGTCGGGGGCCTGGGCGACGTCGTCGGCGCCCTCGCCGCCGAGCAGGCCCGCCGCGGCCACCACGTCATCGTGGCGTTGCCCGGCTACCGGAGCCTCGCCATCCCCCCGGACTGGACCCGACGTCGCCTGCCGCCCGGTGAGGTGCCGTGGGGGCTCGGTCAGGAGGCCGCGGGGTTCGAGATGCTCACACCGCCCCAGGCGTCGGACCTGAACGGTGTCGCCACAGGCGCGGGCGCCCCTGAGGGTTCGCTGCGCGTCCTGCGGGTCGAGCATCTGGGCGAGCGGCGGTTCTACGATCGCGACGGGATCTACGACGATCCGCTGCGCGGCGAGAGTTTCCCGGATGGGGCCGAACGGTTCATGTTCTTCGCCCGCGCCGCGCTCCACGGCCTGGCCGCGCTCGGGGAGCGGTTCGACGTCCTCCACGCACACGACCACCAGGCGGGCTGGGCGCCGTGCTTCGCCCGCACCCACTTCGCCGCCGATCCCGCCTTCTCGAGCGCCGCGACCGTCTTCACCATCCACAATCTCGGCTACCAGGGCATCCACGATTCCTGGGTGCTGGCGCTCGCGGGGTTCGGGCGCGAGCTGTTCTATCCCACCGCACCCTTCGAGTTCTTCGGCCGGGTGAACGACATGAAGGTGGGGCTCGCGTTCGCCGACCTGCTCTCGACCGTGAGCCCACGCTACGCCCGCGAGATCCAGACCGGCGGCGAGTTCGGCTTCGGCCTCGAGGGGGTGTTGCAGAAGCGCGCGGCCGACCTGCGCGGCATCCTCAACGGGATCGACGACACGATCTGGGATCCGGCGCGCGACCGCTTCCTGCCTCACCGCTACGATCGGGATCATCCCGAGGGCAAGCTGCTCGTGCGGGCGGCCCTCCGCGAAGCGTGCGGGTTTCCCGAGGCGCCCGACTGGCCGCTCATCGGCACCGTGTCGCGACTGGTGGATCAGAAAGGATTCGATCTGATCGAGCAGGCCGAGGCCGAGCTCCTGCGTCTCGATGCGCGCTTCGTCGTGCTCGGCGCGGGGCAGGCGCGCTACCAGGAGCTGTTCACGCGCCTCATGATCCGCCACCCGCAACGGTTCCACTACCGCGCCGGGTTCGACGAACGCTTCGCCCACCTGATCGAAGGCGGATGCGACCTCTACCTGATGCCCTCGCGCTACGAGCCCTGCGGCCTGAACCAGATGTACAGCCTGCGCTACGGCACGATCCCGGTCGTGCGCGAGACCGGCGGGCTCGCCGACACCGTCCAGGACTTCGATCCCGGGACCCGCAGCGGCACCGGCTTCGTGTTCCATCGCTACGAGCCGGCCGAGATGGTGGAGGCGGTGCGGCGCGGCCTCACCGCCTGGCGGCAGCGCCCGGTGTGGGCCGACCTCATGCGGCGGGGGATGGGCATCGACTTCTCGTGGCGCGCCAGCGCCGACGGCTACGACCGGCTCTACGCCGACGCGCGGGAGCGTGTGAGCGAGGGCCGGGCGCCCACGCTCGAGACGGTGCGCGCGCGGCTGTAGTTCTGGTTGCGAATTGACTTGACGACCTCGTGAGCACTTCTCGGCGCGTGTGCGGCGGTGCCCGCGTAGCGGTGCGCGAGAGCGCGCAGGACGCCTCCCCGCGGGCCGAATCCCACCAATGGCCACGCGAACTCGTCGCGCCCTCATTCGTGCGCTCTGCGCGCAATCCTGAGCGTCGAATTCGGCCGTGATATGAATTAGAACGTCAGCCCCCTCGACACCCGCCCCCGTCGAGGTTCCGATGCAGTGCTACCTGCGGTCCCATCTCTCCGAACCGTCCCTGCTCGAGCGGTCCGACATCGACGCCGGGCGGGAACGCTCCGGCACCGCTG
>JBKJXJ010000490.1:0-5897 GCA_046716125.1 Candidatus Eiseniibacteriota bacterium | reverse complement strand
CCCCGCTCTCCTCGCGCACACGGGCCCGCTCGACGATCGCGCCCATCCGCTCGAGCACGGGAAGCAGACCGGTCCGCGTCGGGTTGAGGTTGACGTCGGTGGCGGTCACGCACGAGCCCGGCCGCGCGGCGGCGGCCGCGAGGAAGAACGCCGCGGCGGAGAAGTCCCCAGGCACGCGGATCCGCGTCGCCGCGGGGATGGCGGGGCCGGTCACGCTGAGACGGATCCCGGGGCCGGACCCCGACCGGGCACTGTCCACAGGGACGCCGAACGCCGCGAGCATGCGCTCGGTGTGATCCCGCGCGGGCATCGGCAGCGTGACCGTCGTCCGCCCTGGAGCGAAGAGGCCGGCGAGGAGCACGCACGTGGCGACCTGGGCGCTGGCGATCCCGGCGACGTGGTCGATCGCGCGAAGCGATCCGCCCTGGATCGTGACCGGCGGCACCCGGTCGCCCTCCTCCGCCCGGATGCGCGCGCCCATGGCGCGCAGCGGTTCAATGATCCGCGCCACCGGCCGGCGGCGGAGCGAAGCGTCCCCGTCCAGCACCGAAACGAACGACTGCCCCGCGAGGATGCCCGCGAGGAGCCGGAGCGTCGTTCCCGAGTTGCCGCAATCGAGCACCCGGTCCGGTGTGAGCAGCGCGCCGGCGAGGCCCCGGATCACGACCGCGTCGGGGCGCCGCGTGACGACCGCCCCCAGCGTTCCGGCGCACGTCAGCGAGGCCTCGCAGTCGGCGCCCGGGTTGGGGCGCTCGATCACGGTCTCGCCTGAGGCCACGAGCCCCAGGAGATACGCCCGGTGCGTGATGGACTTGTCCCCGGGCGGGACGAACGAACCCGAGAGCGGTGGACCCGGCCGCACCCGGAGGCGCGCAGGGGGTGGCGGCGACATCGTGGGCCGGCGCTAGTGGACCGTGCGGCGCTTCCGTGCGGTCGCGCGGCGCGGCGCGGCGGTCCGGGACGCAACCGAGCCCTTCGCCACGCTCTTCTTCCGTGCCGCTGGCGCGCGCTTCGCGGTGGTGCGGCGGGCGGCGGTCGTGCGCGCTCCGGTCCGCAGGGCCTGGAGGTTCCGCCACACGACGTACTCCTCGAGCCGGTCCCGCACCCCGGCCTCGAGGCCGAGGAAGCTGCAGGCGAGCTGGTAGGCGCGCTCCTTCTTGGTCCCCTCGCTCGACTGGCAGCGCACGACCAGCCCCTCGCATTTGAGCAGGCGCTGGCTGGGATTGCGGCCGGGGACCGCGGGCAGGACGATCGTCAGCGCCACCTTGGAGAGCGGCGCCAGGTAGTGAGGCGAATAGCAGTACACGCCGCTCCCCGAGATGTTGCGGCTCTCGGTGACGATCGGCACCGATCCCCCGTCGGCGGGGCCGCCCTCCACCCGCATGCTCAGCTGAGCATCGGCGCGCGACATCCGCCGCCGTTCCCTCCTGCGCGCGGCCTTCTTCTCGGCCATCAACCCCTCCCGTGATGGCGGCGACGAGGTCGCCGCTCCGGAACCCACAACGCAAGGTCACATTCCCGCGCCGGTATGTCCACCCGCGCGACGATGACACGAACCGGGTCACCCAGCGTGAAGCGACGGCGTGTGCGACGGCCCGTCATGCGCACGCCCGCGGCATCCAGCGTGAACTGATCGTCGAGGTCATGCGAGACCCGGACGAACCCTTCCACCGGATCGTCATCCAACTCCACGAAGAAGCCCTGCGGCACGAACCCGGTGATAGTACCCGAAGCCTCGTCCCCGAGTCGCCCTTCGAGGAATCTGAGGCACTTGACCTTGACCGCCTCCCGCTCCGCTTCGGTCGCGACCTGCTCGCTCGCGCTGCAACGCCCAGCGAGCCCTTCCAGCGCATGCGGGTCCCACGCCCCGGTGGACCGGCCCTGGATCCACTCGCGCACCCGGCGGTGATTGTGGAGGTCGGGATAGCGGCGGATCGGCGAGGTGAAGTGACAGTACCCGCGGGTCGCGAGGCCGAAGTGGCCGCTGTCGCGCGCGTGGTAACGGGCGCGGGCCAGCGAGCGCAGCACGAGGCGGTGGAGCAGCCGGCGGCGGGCGGGATCGAGGACCACGCGCAGGATGGCCTGCAGCGCCCGGGCGGGATCGGAGAGATCGCCCGGGCTCGGCAGTCCGAGCGCCCGCAGCATGCGATCCAGGTCGCCGAGCTTGGTACCGAGGGGCGCGTCGTGCACGCGGTAGAGCAGCCCGCTCGATCGCCGCGCCCCCTCCGCACCGACGCAGCGGTTGGCGAGCAGCATGAACTCCTCGATCAGCTGGTGACTCTCCAGCTGGGCCCGGCGCTCGATCCGCACCGGACGCCCGCGTTCGTCGACCCACACCTTGGTCTCGGGCACTTCCAGGTCGAGCGCCCCGGCGGCCCGACGCCGGCCGCGGAGCGCGCGCGCCAGCTTCGTCAGGGTCTCGATCGCCTCCTGGAGGTCGGGGGGCAGGGTCACACGCCCCTCGAGTGCCTCCTGGACCTGGCCGTAGTGGAGCCGGTGGCGGCTGCGGATCACGGCCTCCTCGAACCGGACGCCGGCGACATGGCCGCGTCCGTCGAGGACGACCAGGACCGAGAGCACCAGACGGTCGCAATCCGGGCGCAGCGAACAGAGGTCGGCGGAGAGCCGCTCGGGCAGCATCGGCACCACGCCGCCCGGCAGGTAGACGCTGGTGCCGCGTTCTTCCGCCTCGTGATCCAGAGCGGATCCCGAGGCGACGTAATGCGAGACGTCGGCGATGTGGATGCCGACCTCCCATCGCCCCTCGCCCTCGCGCTTCACGGTCAGCGCGTCGTCGTGGTCGCGGGCATCCTCGGGATCGATCGTGAAGGCGAGCTGGTCTCTCAGGTCGAGACGGCCGCGGCGCTCGGCGGCGCCGGGAGCGTGGTGACGCTGGGCCTCGGCCTCGACGCCCTTCGGGAAGCGGGTGCGTAGCCGGAACTGGGACTCGATCGCATGCAGGTCCCACTCCGGGCGATCCTCCGCCCCGAGCACCTCGACCAGATGCGCCGGCCCGTCGTCCGGCACCTCGGCGATGCAGAAGTCGCCATCCTCCGGCTCGAGCCGGCCCTTCCAGACGAGTTCGCGCCGGCCGCCGCGCCAGCGCCTTGCGGGGTCGAACGTCCATCGGCCGCGCGAGATGTACGCGCGGCCGATGAGACGCCGGACAGGCGGGATGGGCTCCCGTGACGGAGGGTTAGCGGATGCGCTTCTTATGACGGTTCTTCCGAAGACGCTTCTTCCGCTTGTGTGTGGCGATCTTCTTCCGCTTCCGCTTCTTTCCGGAACCCATTCGTTCTCCTTGCCGATGAGAGGGTCTACGTGCCGACAGGCTCGGGCAGCGGGGTCGGGATTTCGACCTCCCCCATGACCTGAGACTTGAGCTCCTTGCTGGGCTTGAACACCGGCACGAGCTTGGCCGGCACCATCACTTCGGAACCGCTGCGCGGATTCGGGGCGCGACGCGCCCGCCGCTCGCGGACCTTGAACGTACCGAAGCCGCGGATCTCGAGATGCTTGCCTTCGCTCAGCGCTCGGCTGACGGCATCCAGCATCCCGTCGACGATCACGGCCGTGTGATTCTTCGAAACCCCGGTCTGAGTCGAGATTTCCTCCACCAGATCCGCCTTGGTCATGGTGACGCCTCCTGGTTGGAGCGTGGACAGGACTTCAATTGTTGCGGCTCGCACAGTCGGCCGAGCCAAACGGGCCCGACACCGACGGTCCGGTTCAATCTAGCACGGTCACGCCCGCACGTCGCGTGCGGGTCATCCCTGGGCGACCTCATCCACCACCCCCACGATCACCGTGCGGATGGGGCCTCGCGGCCGCTCGAGCACCTGAGCGGCGCCATTCCCCTCGTCCAACACCAGCACCTGATCCCCGACCCCGGCATCCACCGAGTCGATCGCGATCGCCGTGCGGCCGGTGGGCTTCCCATCTCCGGTCATCGGCTGCACCAGCAGGAGCTTCCGCTGCGCGAGGGCCGGGTGCTTGATCGTGGCGACGACGTCGCCGACCACACGGGCGAGGAACATCAGGTTTTCCCCCGGGCGTCCGGAGATGTGGCGGGCGCGGACTCGGGAGCCCGGACATCGTCCACGATGCCGACGATCGCCGCGTCGGCCGGGTTGTCGGCGTCGGGGAGCGCGTTGGCCGCCTCGCGCCCGCGCACGTAGAACACGCGCTGGCCCTGGGCGGCGGAGACCAGGTCCACCGCCACGAGCGACTTCCCCTGCGGGACGCCATGCGGGTCGGTGGGCTGCACGAGCAGCAGCCGGTGCCCTCGCCAGGACTGAACCTTGGCGGTGCAGACGACCGTGCCGGTCACGCGCGCGAAGTGCATCAGAACACCCAGGCTTTCATCTGCGGGTGGAGTCTCGGCACCACGACCGAGCGAACCAGGAGCCCCTTCTTCAGCGCCTCGGCCCGGCCCGCATCGACCGCGGCCTGCACGTCCCCGACCTCGCCGCCCAGGATCACGAAGCCCTTGCCCCCCAGCCCGTTCGATAGTTTGAGATCGCGCAGGGTCACGGTGGCCGACTTGGCTGCCCGATCGGCGGCCAGGATCGCCGAGGCGGCGGTCAGCGTCTCGATCACCCCGAGCGCGTCCGCCTCGAGCGTGGGCACGGTGCCCTGAAGCGCCGGCAGCACCATCCCGTGGAGCTGCGGGATGAAGAGCGAGTCGAGCAGCGCGTCGGCCGCGACCTCGAGGCCGCGTGCGTGCGAGGCGCGCACCGCGCCGAGCTCGCCGCCGATCAGCACCCAGTACTTGCCGGGCGAGAGCGGACTGGCCTGGAGCAGCGTCACCTCGGCCTGCTTGACCATGGCGTCGCCGACCACGGTCCCCTGGGCGATGCTGCTGGTCTCGATCGCGGCGATGGCGACGTGCATCACACGATCCTGAAATTGTCGACCAGCGTGCACCGGCGCAGGCGGGTGAAGCTGCGCGCCGTCGTCATGCCCTCGCCGGTGGGGCTCGCGATGGTGAAGCTGGTCGGTCCCTCGCCGCCGTAGCCGAGCCCCGCGAAGTTGGGACCGTTCTTGACGAAGATCGAGCAATCGCACAGTCGCGCCATCCGCGAGAGCTTGTCGATGTTGCGCGAGTGCATGGACGCCGTGTGACGGAAGCCGTGCTCGACCAGCAGCGCGTAGTCGATCGCATCGTCCACGGTGCGCATCCGCACCAGCGGCATGATCGGCATCATCATCTCGGTCCACACGAACGGATGGTCGGCGTCCACTTCGCACAGCGCCATGCGCATGCCAGGATCGCAGGGGATGCCGGCCTCGCGCAGGATGACGGCGATGTCCTTGCCGACGAACTTACGATTGATGACGGCGTACTTGCGCGGACCCTGCTCCTTCTCGAGCACCAGCTTGCGCAGCATCTCGACCTGGTGCGGCGGGAGCACGATCGCCCCCGAGCGGCCGAACGCCTCCTTCAGGCGGTCGGCGATCATCGCCACGGCGATGACCTCCTTCTCGTCGGTGCAGACGATGTTGTTGTCGAGCGACCCGCCGGCGACGATGTCGCGCGCCGCCTTCTCGATGTCGGCCGTCTCGTCCACCACCGCGGGGGGATTCCCCGGACCGGCGGTGATCGCCTTCTTGCCGGCATCGAGCGCCTCGCGCACGACGCCCGGTCCGCCGGTGACGACATTGAGCCGGATGCCTTTGTAACGGAGCAACGCTTTCGCCACATCGAGCGTGGGCTGGTCGACCGAGTGGAGGAGCGGAAGCGGCGCTCCCGCCCGCCTCGCGGCCCGGTTGATGAGGTCGATCGTGAGGTTCGAGACCTTGCGGGCGTTGGGATGGGGACAGAACACCACCGTGTTGCCGCCGGCGATCATCGAGATGCCGTTATTGATGATGGTCTCGGACGGGTTGGTCACCGG
>JBKJXJ010000489.1:0-13617 GCA_046716125.1 Candidatus Eiseniibacteriota bacterium | reverse complement strand
GGGTTTTTTGTGGGGGGGGGGGGGGGGGGGGGGCGCCCGCCCCCCCCGGGCCCGAGTGGGCGTGGCTCTGGACCGGGCCGCCCGGGTCGCTGCCGCGCATCGGGCTCACCAGCCGGCCGCTCTCGTTCGGCGCCGCGCATTGTGGAGGCCCGGCGCACTTCGCCATCGCCGTCGCCCGCGCCGCCATCCCGGCCGAGAAGGCACGGCTCGAATCGCTCGGCGTCCCGGTCGAGGGGCCGGTGACGTTCGAGTTCTGGAAGGCGGATTCCATCTACTTCAGCGACCCCGACGACCATCGGGTCGAGTTCTGCGGGTTCGAGCATCTGAACGACGCGGGTTCTTGAGGAGGGGTGATCGGATGTCGGCGCACCGGGTGGAGAAGGATTCGATGGGAGAGATGAAGGTGCCGGCCGAGGCGCTCTACGGCGCCCAGACCCAGCGCGCGGTGGAGAACTTCCCGGTCTCGGGTCAGCCGATGCCGCCCGAGTTCATCCACGCGCTGGGCGGGATCAAGCGGGCGGCCGCCGCCGTCAACCAGGAGCTGGGGTTGCTTCCGACGCCGCTCGCTGCCGCGATCCAGAGCGGTGCCGGCGAGGTGGCCGAGGGTCGCTGGGACGCCCAGTTCCCGATCGACGTGTTCCAGACCGGCAGCGGCACCAGCACCAACATGAACGCCAACGAGGTCATCGCCCGCCGCGCGAGCCAGATCCTCAAGACGGAGAAGGTCCACGCGAACGACCACGTCAACATGGGCCAGAGCAGCAACGACGTGATCCCGACCGCGCTCCACGTGGCGGCGGCCGTGGCGATCCGAACGCAGCTCGTGCCCGCGCTCGAGCACCTGCACGCGGCGCTCTCGGCCAAGTCGCGCGAGTTCGACGGGATCATCAAGACCGGGCGCACCCACATGATGGACGCGACGCCGATCCGGCTGGGGCAGGAGTTCGGCGGTTACGCCTCGATGGTCGAGCACGGCATCGCGCGCCTCGATTCGGTGCTGCCCGACCTGTGTGAGCTGGCGCTGGGTGGGACCGCGGTCGGGACCGGGCTCAACGCGCATCCCGAGTTCGCGCGGCGCGTGGCGGCGAGGCTCGCCGAGGAGCACGGCCTGCCGTTCGTCGAGGCCAGGAACCACTTCGAGGCGCAGGGTTCGCAGGATGGCGCCGTGTGGGCGAGCGGGGCGATCAACACGGTGGCCGCGAGCCTGATGAAGATCGCGGGCGACATTCGGCTTATGAACAGCGGCCCGCGCTGCGGGCTCGCCGAGGTCGCGTTGCCCGCCGTCCAGCCGGGTTCGAGCATCATGCCGGGCAAGGTGAATCCGGTCATCTGCGAGTCGTTGATCCAGGTGTGCGCCCAGGTGACGGGCAACCACGTCGCCGTCACTCTCGGCGTACAGGGTGGCCAGCTGGACCTCAACACCATGCTGCCGCTCATCTCCCGCAACTTGCTCGAGAGCATCCGCCTGCTGGCCAACGCCTCGCGCATGTTCGCCGACAAGGCGATCGCCGGGCTGGTCGCCAACGAGGAGACCTGCCGCGACTACGTCGAGATCTCCCCGAGCATGGCGACGGCCTTGAATCCCCTCATCGGCTACGACGCGGCCGCCGAGATCGCCAAGCGCTCGTTCAAGGAGCGCCGCCCGGTGCGCGAGCTGGCGCGCGAGATGACGAAGCTCACACCGGCGCAGATCGACGAGGCGCTCGATCCGAGACGCCAGACCGAGCCGGGGCAGGGCGACGGAGGTGGCGCGGGAGGTTGAGGCGCGGCCGTGCGTCGCCAATGTGCAGAGCGCCAACGGCGTTCGAGTGCGCCTTGCAAAGTGCCCGCACCGGGACATTCACCGCCGTTGTTACAGGGGGTTTGGGAGCGTAGACTCAATACCGTCAACTGTATTTAGGACGGTCATGGGGTCGCGCGATGTTCGGTCGCTTCACATATCCAACCGCATCCACGGCACCGATCGCCTCGTCGCGGGCCCTGCTCGCCACGCCGCTGCTGGCGCTGGCTTTCGCGGCCGCCGCTCACGCGGGACCGATGTTCCAGGCCCTTCCCGGCTACCGCATCGCTCACACGCCCACTTCCGTCGCGCTCGCGGACTTGAACGCGGACGACAACCTCGATCTTGCGATTGCGGGCTCCGGTGGCGACCCGGACTATCCGGGCACGGTCTCGATCCTGATTGGGCATGGCGACGGCACCTTCGGGACCAGGACCGACTTCGCTACCGGAGATCTGCCGCGGGCGATCGAGGTTGCGGATCTAAATCGGGACGGAAGACCCGACCTCGTGACCGCGAACCACGAATCGAACACGGTCACGGTGCTACTCGGGAATGGCGACGGGACGTTCGGGACGAGATTCGACTACGGCACCCTCGGCAGCCCCCAGTGGGTGGCGATCGCGGACGTGAACGGAGACGAACGCCTCGACATCGCCACCGCCAATGGTGGCGGTGGGACGCTCACCATCCTGGTGGGGAACGGTGACGGCACTTTCAGGCCCGGCGACGGCGTCACCGACTGCTATGTGTATGCGGTCGCCCTCGCGGATCTCAGCGGGGACGGGCGGCCGGACCTTGTCGCAGCCACCGACTGCAGCAGGATTCAGATGCTGCTCGGGAACGGTGACGGCACGTTTGCCCGCTGGCAGGACGCCGCAGCCGGATTCACCGTGAAGTCGCTCGCGATCGCAGATCTCGATGCGGATGGGCAGCTTGATCTCGCGACCTCCGGAGAGGTGACCTCGGTGCTCCTGGGGGACGGAGGCGGCTCGTTTCAGTCTAGGGTCATCGTCGATCCACGGGGTGAGACCCGGTTGGTGATCGCGGACATGGACGTGGACGGTCGGCTCGACCTGATCACGAATGCCGGGGGGATCTCGGTTCTGATCGGGAACGGGAACGGCACGTTCGGTGCGCCCGACCGCCTTGGCGGATTCGGGGAGGCCATGGCAGTCGGCGACGTCAACAGGGACGGGCGACCGGACCTGGTGGCGAAATCTCATCCCGATTCCGTCTCGGTCCTCCTGAACTCGGGAGCGGACGACCCGACTCCGGTCGCCCTCGCGCTCGCCGAAGTCGAAACCCATCCTGGCGAGGTCCGGATCATCTGGTACGGGCAGGGGGCTGCAGACCTCGCCGCCGCCGTTCACCGAACCACGCCCGACGCCGAATGGAGTGTTGCCGGAACACCCGAGCCCGATGGCAGCGATCGTCTCGTGTTCACGGATCGTGACGTACAGCCCGGTGCCCGCTACGGCTACCGGCTGGTGGTCCGGGAGGGGGGAGTCGAGCGTGCGCTCGAGCCGGTGTGGGTGACCGTGCCGCATCGCGTGGGCCTGGCGCTCATGGGCGCCTCGCCGAACCCCGCGGCCGCGGAGCTGGCGGTGGCATTCAGCCTTCCGGGAGAGGGCGCGGGAGCGCTCGAGCTGTTCGACCTGCGAGGTCGGTTGGTGGCCCGCCGTGGCCTCGCCGGGCTGGGCGCGGGAGCACATCGGCTCCCGATGACGGACGGACGGCAGCTGGCGAGCGGGGTGTACCTGGTGCGGCTCACGCACCGCGGGCGCGTACTCCAGGCGAAGGCTTGCGTGGTTCGGTGACCTGAAGCCCGTCGTCTCTTGACCGTCACGGGGCTGGCCCGTACCATCATCGGCTGCTCCCCATGAACGATCTCCCCGGCAAGTCCATCTCGCATTACAGGATCACGCGCCGTCTCGGAAGCGGCGGCATGGGCGTGGTTTACGAGGCGGAGGACACGCGCCTCGGGCGCCAGGTGGCGCTCAAGTTCCTGCCCGAGGATCTCGAGCACGACGCCCAGTCGCTGGAGCGGTTCCAGCGTGAGGCGCGCGCGGCCTCGGCCCTGAACCATCCCAACATCTGCACGGTCTACTCGATCGATCAGCACGAACGCCAGCTCTTCATCGTCATGGAGCTGCTCGAAGGCCGGACGCTGGCGCAGACCATCGCCAGGCAGCCCATGGAAATGGAACCGCTGCTGGGGTTGGCGATCCAGATCGCGGACGCCCTCGAGTCGGCGCATGCCAAGGGGATCGTCCACCGGGACATCAAGCCGGCCAACATCTTCGTGAGTCCCAAGGGCCAGGTGAAGATCCTCGACTTCGGGCTGGCCAAGATCGAAGGGGCACGCCGTCCGGCGGACGGCGGCGCCCACTCCTCCCAGCTCGAGACCATGGCGGTCCGCGACGACCTCACCGTGCCAGGGACCGCGGTGGGCACCGTCGCATACATGTCGCCGGAGCAGGCACGCGGGCAGCTCACCGACGCGCGCACCGATCTGTTCTCGGTCGGCACCGTCCTGTACCAGATGGCGACCGGCGCGCCCCCCTTCGAGGGTGAGACGACGGCGGTGATCTACGAGGCGATTCTCAATCGCGACCCGCCGCCCCCCATCGGGCTGAACGGTATGCTCCCGCCGGAGTTCGCCCGCATTCTCGAGAAGGCCCTGGAGAAGGACCGCACCCTCCGATACCAGTCCGCCACCGATCTCAAGACCGATCTGGTTCGACTCAGGCGGGATCTGGACTCCGGGCGTAAGCGTGTGACCGCGGCCGGGGACTCCCGCGGTGCGACCGCGGCCCGGCCCGCCGAAAAATCCATCGCGGTGCTCTACTTCGAGAACCTGAGCGGGGTGAAGGAAGACGAGTACTTCCGCGACGGGATCACCGAAGACATCATCACCGAGCTCTCGAAGATCAAGGGACTGAACATCTTCTCGCGTCCGACCGTGCTCGCCTACCGCGACAAAGCGGTCACGCCGGCGCAGATCGGACAGCAGCTCAACGCGGGCTACGTGCTGGCCGGCAGCCTGCGCCGCTCCGGCAGCCGGCTGCGCATCAACGCCCAGCTGGTCGACACCCGCACGGACTTTCCATTGTGGTCGGAACGTTACGACCGCGAGATGAAGGACGTGTTCGAGGTGCAGGACGAGATCGCGCGCAAGATCGCCGAGGCGCTGCGAATCACGCTCACGCCCCAGGAGCAGCAGGCGCTAGCAAGCCGGCCGACCGAGAATCTCCAGGCCTACGACCTCTATCTCCGAGGCAAGAGCTACGCCCGCCGACTCACGCGGCAGGACCTCGAGTTCGCGCTCCAGATGTTCGAGAACGCCGTCTCGATGGACGCCCGGTTTGCCCTGGCCCACGCCGCAATCGCGAAGGTCTGCGCCGAGTACCACTACAACTTCCAGCGCGATGCGACGTGGATCGGGCGCGCCATGGCCGCCTCGCAGCGGGCGGTGGCCCTGCAGCCGGAGTTGCCCGAGGTGCAGATCGCGAACGCGTGGGTGCTCTACGCGGGCAACCAGTACGACGAAGCCGTGCGAAGTGCCAAGGAAGCCATCGAGCGCAAGCGTGATTGCGAGGGCGCCTACTATCTGCTCGGGCGTGCCCTGTTCGCCGCCGGCCGCTACCAGGAAGTGGCGAACATGGCGGAGGAGGCACTGGAGGCGAGTGGCGACGACTACAACGTGTACGTACCGATCACGAACGCTCTGGGTGCGCTCGGAAAGGACGAGACGTTGCGCAACGTGCGCCAGCGCAGAATCCTGGCATTGGAGAACCACCTGAAGCCGGTACCCGAAGATGCGCGCGCCCGGGTGCTCCTAGCGGGGGACTACGCCGACATGGACCGCATGGAGGACGCGGTCCGGGAGGCCAACCTGGCGATGGCTCTGCGGCCCAACGAGGCCACGGTGCTCTACAACCTCGCCTGCGTATTCTGCAAGATGCAGAAGAAGTCCGAGGGGCTTGATGCGCTCCGCAAGGCCTGGAACGCCGGATTCAAGGAGGCGGACTGGGCGCGCCGCGACCCCGACCTCGCCCTGATCCACGACGACCCCGAGTTCGAGCGGCTCTACCCACCGACGGCCACCAGCGCATGAGCGCCACGTGACGATGGACGCCATGATCGGCAGCAGCGTCTCCCACTACCGGGTCACGCGGAAGCTCGGCAGCGGCGGGATGGGCGTGGTGTACGAGGCCGAGGACACGCGCCTCGGTCGCAAGGTCGCGCTCAAGTTCCTGCCCGCCGATCTGGAGCAGGACGCCCAGTCGCTCGAGCGGTTCCAGCGCGAGGCGCGCGCCGCCCCGGCCTTGAACCACCCGAACATCTGCACGGTCTACGCGATCGAGCAGCACGAGCGCCAGCACTTCATCGTCATGGAGCTGCTCGAAGGCGAGACCCTGGCGCAGAAGATGTCGGGGCGCCCTCCGATCGAAATGGACGCGCTGCTGACCATGGCGATCCAGATCGCCGACGCGCTCGAGTCGGCGCACGCCAAGGGCATCGTCCACCGCGACATCAAGCCGGCCAACCTGTTCATCAACGCGCGCGGGCAGGTGAAGATCCTGGACTTCGGGCTGGCCAAAATCGAGGCCCTGCGCAAGGGCGGGCCGGCGGTGGCGGCGTCGCAGATCGACACCGTCATCGCCCGCGACGAGCTGACCCAGCCCGGCACTGCGTTCGGGACGGTCTCCTACATGTCGCCCGAGCAGGCGCGGGGGCAGCTCACCGATGCCCGGACCGATCTGTTCTCGCTCGGGACCCTGCTCTACCAGATGGCCACCGGGACGCCGCCATTCATCGGGGAGACCTCGGCCGTGATCTACGAGGCGATCCTCAACCGCGATCCGACTCCCGCGTCCCAGGTCAATCCCGCCCTGCCGCTCGACTTCGGCCGCATCCTGGACAAGGCGCTGGAAAAGGACCGCAACCTCCGCTACCAGTCGGCCAACGAGCTGAAGACCGATCTCATCCGGCTCAAGCGGGACCTGGATTCGGGGCGCCGGCGCGCGGCGGGCGCCGGCGACTCACGCACGGGAACGGGCAGGCAGGCGGAGAAGTCGATCGCCGTGCTCTACTTCGAGAACCTGAGCGGGGTGAAGGAAGACGAGTATTTCCGCGACGGGATCACCGAGGACATCATCACCGAGCTGTCGAAGATCAAAGGCTTGAAGATCTTCCCGCGTCCGACGGTGCTGGCCTACCGCGACAAGTCAGTCACGCCCCAACAGGTGGGCCGGGAGCTGAACACCGCCTATGTGCTGGGCGGCAGCCTGCGCCGCGCCGGGAGCCGGTTGCGGATCAACGCCCAGCTCATGGACGCGCGCACGGATTTTCCGCTGTGGTCGGAGCGGTACGACCGGGAGATGAAGGACGTCTTCGAGGTGCAGGACGAGATCGCGCGCAAGATCGCCGAGGCCCTGCGCATCACGCTCTCACCCCAGGAGCAGGAAGCGATCGCCGCCCGGCTGACCGAGAACCTCCAGGCCTACGACCTCTTCCTGCGCGGCAGGAGCCACGCGCGCCGGGTCACCCGCCATGATCTCGAGTTCGCGCTCCAGATGTTCGAGGGCGCGGTGGCGCTCGACGCCGACTTCGCGCTCCCCTACGCCGGCATCGCCAACGTCTGTGCCTCGTACCACTACCATTACGATCATGACGGGGCGTGGATGGAGCGCGCCAACGCGGCCGCCCAGCGCGCCGCATCGCTGCGTCAGGACCTTCCCGAGGTGCAGGTCGCGCAGGCCTGGATCCTGTATGCCGAGAGGCGGTACGACGAGGCCATCCAATGCTCGCGGCGGGCGATCGAGCGCAAGCGTGATTGCGAGGGCGGCTACTACATCCTGGGGCGCTCGTTGTTCGCATCGGGACGGTACCAGGAGATCGCCGATCTCGCGGACGCCGCCATCGAGGCCTGCGGCGACGACTACAATGTCTACGTGCCGATCAACAACGCGCTGGGCAAGTTGGGCAAGCTCGAATCGCTTGGCTACGTGCGCCAGCGGCGGATCCAGGCCTTGGAGAATCACCTCAAGCAGGTCCCCGACGACGCCCGCGCCCGGGCTCATCTGGCGGGCGACTACGTTTCGGTGGATCGCAACGAGGACGCCATCCGCGAGGTGCAGTTCGCCGTCGCCCTGCGTCCAAACGACGGCAACCTGCTCTACAATGTCGCATGCGTCTACTGCGTGATGAACAGGAAGACCGAAGCCCTCGGCGCGCTGCGGAAGGCCTGGGACGTCGGCTTCAAGGATGCCGACTGGGCGCGCCGGGACCCCGACCTCGCCCTGCTCAACGGCGACCCCGAGTTCGAGCGTCTGTTCCCCGAGCCGGTGTGATGTTGACGCCATGAGTGACGCCCTGGTCGGCACCACGCTTTCGCACTACACCATCGTCCGCCCGCTCGGCCGCGGCGGCATGGGGGTGGTCTACGAGGCCGAGGACGCGCGGCTCGGACGCCGGGTGGCCGTCAAGTTCCTGCCCGCCGAGCTGGAGCAGGACTCGCAGTCGCTCGAACGCTTCCAGCGCGAGGCGCGCGCCGCCTCGGCCCTCAACCACCCCAACATCTGCACCGTCCACGCGATCGAGCAGCACGAGCGCCAGCACTTCATCGTCATGGAGCTGCTCGAGGGGCAGACGCTCGGGGAGACGATCGGGCGGCAGCCGATGGACCTCGCGAGGCTCCTGGATCTGGGGATCCAGATCGCCGACGCGCTCGAGTCGGCCCACGCCAAGGGGATCGTCCACCGCGACATTAAGCCGGCCAACATCTTCGTGAGCCCGCGCGGACAGTTGAAGATCCTCGACTTCGGGCTGGCCAAGATCGAAGCCTCGCGCCGGGGCGGGGCGGCGCTCGCCGGCTCCCAGATCGACACGGTGGCGGGCCGCGACGAGCTGACCCAGCCGGGCGCCGCGGTGGGCACGGTGTCGTACATGTCGCCCGAGCAGGCGCGCGGGCAGCTCACCGACGCGCGGACCGATCTGTTCTCGCTCGGCGCAGTGCTCTACCAGATGGCGACGGGGGCGCTGCCATTTCAGGGCGACACCTCGGCGGTGATCTTCGACGCGATCCTGAACCGCGATCCGGCCCCGGCGACCCAGCTGAACGCGAACCTGCCGCCGGAGTTCGCTCGCATCCTCGAGAAGGCGCTGGAGAAGGACCGCGACCTGCGCGCCCAGAGCGCGACGGAGCTCAAGACCGACATGATGCGTCTCCGGCGCGATCTGGACACGGGCCGCCGGCGGGCGGCGGATACCGGCGATTCCCGCTCCGGGGCGGCTCCGAGGCATGCGGAAATCGCCGTCGCGGTGCTCTACTTCGAGAACCTGGGTGGCATGAAGGAGGACGAGTACTTCAGCGTCGGGATCACCGAGGACATCATCACAGAGCTCTCGAAGATCAAAGGGCTCAAGATTTTCCCGCGCCCGACCGTGCTGGGGTACCGGGACAAGTCGGTGACGCCGCAGCAGGTCGGACGCGAGCTGAGTGCGGCCTACGTGCTGGGGGGCAGCCTGCGCCGCGCCGGCAGTCGGCTGCGGATCAACGCCCAGCTCATGGACTGCCGCACCGACTTCCCGCTCTGGTCCGAGCGCTACGACCGCGAGATGAAGGACGTCTTCGAGGTGCAGGACGAGATCGCCCGCAAGATCGCCGAGGCGCTGCGCATCACGCTCACGCCGCAGGAGCAGGCGGCGATCGCGGCCAAGCCGACCCAGAACCACCAGGCCTACGACCTCTACCTGAACGGGAAGAGCTACGCGCGCCGGCGTACGCGGCAGGACCTCGAGTACGCGCTGCGGATGTTCGAGAACGCGGTCGCGCTCGATCCGGAGTTCGCGCTGGCGTATGCCGCCATCGCCTACGTGTGCGCCCAAAGCTACTATCACTACCAGCGCGACGCCGTGTGGACCGATAGGGCCACCGCGGCGTCCCAGCGCGCGGTGGCCATTCAGCCCCAGCTTCCGGAGGTCCAGGTGGCCCAGGCGTGGATCGCCTACGCCGAGAGCCGTTACGAGGACGCCATCACCTGCTGCCGCCAGGCCATCGAGCGCAAGCGCGATTGCGAGGGTGCCTACTACCTGCTCGGTCGAGCGCTGTTCGCCTCGGGTCGCTATCAGGAAGTCGCCAGCATCGCCGAGGCGGCGCTGGAGGCATCGGGCGACGACTACAACGTGTACGTCCCGATCGAAAACTCGCTGATGGCCCTCGGGAAGGAGGAGACCGTTCGAATCATGCGGCAGCGGCGGATCCTGGCGCTCGAGGGACATCTGGACCAGGTGCCGGAGGATGCGCGGGCGCGCACCCATCTCGCCGTCGCGTATACGTCGCTGGAGCGGATCGAGGACGCGACGCGTGAGCTGAATCTGGCGATGGCGCTGCGGCCGAACGACGCCATGGTGCTCTACAACGCCACCTGCGTGTTCTGCCGGATGCAGAAGAAACCCCAGGCGATGGCCGCGATCACGCGGGCGTGGGAGTCCGGCTACAAGGACGCCGACTGGGCGCGCCGCGACCCCGACCTCGCCCCGCTCCACGGCGAGCCCGAGTTCGAGCGCCTATTCCCGGCTCGCTCGGCCGGAGCCTGAGCGGCGGAGGCCGGGGGTGGAGCGAGCTGCGATGGAGCAGGCTCCGGAGGGTACGCCCATCCCCACCCACGACGCCATGGTCGCGCGATTGATCGCGGCCCGTCAGCGGCTGGAGTCGGTCGCGCACCGCACGATGGTCGCGACCTCGGGCACGCTCGACCGGCTCACCGGCGCCCAGGTCTACCTCAAGTGCGAGAACCTCCAGCGCATGGGCGCGTTCAAGTTCCGCGGCGCGTACAACACCATCGTCCAGCTTCCGGACGAGGCACGTCGCCACGGGGCCGTGGCGTATTCCTCGGGGAACCACGCGCAGGCCGTCGCGCTGGTCGCGCGCACGCTCGGCATGCCCGCGACCATCGTCATGCCAAGCTTCGCTCCGATCGCGAAGGTCGAGGCGACCCGCGGATACGGGGCGGAGGTGGTGTTCTACGACCAGGCGGGAGAGGCGCGCGAGGCCATGGCGGAGCGCATCGCGCGCGAGCGCGGGATGACCCTCATCCCGCCCTTCGACCATCCCGAGATCGTCGCCGGGCAGGGCACCGCGGCGCTCGAACTGTTCGAGGAGGCGGGCCCGCTCGACCTGCTGCTGGTCCCGGTCGGAGGGGGAGGGCTGCTGAGCGGCTCGGCCCTCGCGGCTCAGGTCTTAAGCCCGGACTGCCGCGTGATCGGCGTCGAGCCCGAGACCGGCGACGATGGCGGCCGCTCGTTCCGAAGCGGCCGGCTCGAGCGCGTGGAGCACCCCGACACGATCGCCGACGGGGCGCGCACGCCTTCTTTGAGCCCGCTCACCCTGGCGCTCATCCGGCGGTCGGTGAGCGGCATGATGACCGCGAGCGACGCCGAGCTGGTCCAGGCGATGCGCTTCGTGTGGGAGCGGATGAAGCTCATCGTCGAGCCGACCGGGATGCTGGGCCTGGCGCCGCTCCTGAGCGGTCGGCTGGCCGCGCCGGGGCAGCGGATCGGCGTCATCGTGAGCGGCGGCAACGTGGACATGGCGGAGGCGGCCACCTGGTTCGCCGCGCTCCCGGCCGGGGACCGCTGACGACCTACTGCACGCCCGCCTTCTTGAGGGCGGCGCGCAGCGCCACGTCGTCACGGGCGCCGACCAGATAGTCGCTCACCGTCCCGGTCCGATCGATCACGATCAGGGTCGGGATGCCGCCGATCTTGTACTGTTCTGAGACCTTGCGGTCCTCGTCGACCAGCGCGGTGAAGGTGTAGTTGTTCTTCATCATGTAGTCGTTCGCCTTCTTCGCCGACTCGCCCACGTTGATGCTCATGACCTCGACGCCGCGATCCTTGTACTCCGCGTGGATCTTGGCGACCTGGGGCATCGTGATCCGGCAGGGGCCGCACCAGGTCGCCCAGAAGTCGAGCAGGACGGTCTTGCCGCGCAGGCCCTTGAGGGAGTGCTCGCGGCCCATGAGGTCACGCAGCGAGAAGTCGATCGCCGGCTTGCCGGTGAAGCTGGCAGCCAGGTTGTCGCGCTCCGAGCTGAACGCCGCCACCTCCTTGGCCGCCGGCGGCGCGCGGAACACCCACAGGGATTCCGGGAACACCGGGTTCGCGGCGGCGCGCTGGAACGAGACGGTCTCCTCCTGCTCGACCTTGCCGCCGAACTGCGGCGAGTCGGCCTTGATCCGCGTGCGCATGCGAACGACCATGTGGGTCCTGGGTTCGATCCAGTAGCGGCGAGGGTCCTCGGTGAAGCGGGCCTGTGCCGGGGTCGGCGCGTACGACACGTCGAGCACGATGAGATTGCGCTTCGCGCCGTCGAACTGGAGGGTCTCGTTCGGCAGGCGCTTGATGGCGGTCACCCCGGTCGCCGCCTCGGCGAACCGCGCGATGAGCGTGCCGCCGACACCCTTGTTGACCATCCGCGCGAACGCGCTGTCGGAGTTCCCGGGCTGGCGCGTGTACTGCCCGAGGGTGCGGTTGTAGATCCACGTATGCTTGCCGTCGGATACGATCATGCCTCCGGCAGGACCGTCGGTCACCTCATCGCGGATCCTGCCCCTCCCGTCCACGGCGACGAAGAACGGAGCCTTCTGGCTCATCGGGTTGGCCGCCCGGCGAAGTTCCACGTCGATCGTGCCTTTGAAGATGTAGCGCTTGAGGCCCCGGTACGTGCGGGCGACACGGTCGAGGATCTCGCGGTCGCCGGAGGGCGCCTGGGAGCGGGAGCCCGCGGGGGCGGCGAAGAGGATGCAGGCCAGCAGGGTGGTGACGAGCGGGGTGCTCCAGCGCATCGGAAACCTCGGGTGGGGGTACGGATCAGCCGGCCGGCCGCTTCAGTGTCGAACGATGATACTAGAGCGGCTCCCCGGCCGCGACCGTGGCGATCAGGGCATCGAGTCCGGCTTCCACCCCGGCGCCGAGATGGATGCGCAGCACCCGGCGGTCGCGGCGCTCGAGCGCCGCGAAATCCCCCTCGGCCTGGGCGCGTTGCAGGACCCCGAACCCGAAGCGCTCGTCGGGGATGGGGCGTTCCTCGTCCGGCTCCGAGGTGAGCTGGAGGAAGAGCCCGCTGTCGGGGCCCCCCTTGTGGAGCTGCCCGGTGGAGTGCAGGTAGCGCGGCCCGTAGCCCAGCGTGCTCGCGAGCCGCGTGGTCTCGCGCACCGCCTCGCGCAGCCGCTGCAAACGCTCGTGCCGCGCCTTGGTGCGATGGAACCATGCGAGCAGCGAGAGGTAGTCGCCGGGTCGCGCGAGCGAGAGCAGCGCGGTGACCCAGGCGGCGGGGGAGGTGGGCGCGGGTGCGTGCAGCAGGCAGCGCGCGACCATCTTCGGAGGAGCGTGGGCCTCGAGTCCCTCGGCCGCGATCAGCGGAGGGTCGGCGGGGAAGCGTCCCGCGACGAGATAGCCTTCGAGCACGGACTGGGTCGCCTGCTTGGCCTCGGCGACGTTGGGCTCGTCGAAGGGATCGATGCCGAGGATGGCGGCGGCGGTGGCGGTGGCGATCTCCCAGCGCATGAACTCCCCGCCCAGGCCATGCGGCGCCGGATCCCACGAGACCACGGGGTGCCCCGCATCCCTTAAGGCCGCGAGCGCGCGGCCCGTCTCGCCATCGTCCGTGAACGCACCCAGCGCGACGAAAAGCCGATCGTCGGCATAGCGGTCGGGCGCCGCGGGCCTTTCTTCGACCACCGGCACGAAGCCGCGGCCCTCCTTTTTTTTTATTTATTCGTCGAGCTGCTAGATCTACACGCCGAGCGCCGTCCAGCGCCCATCCG
>JBKJXJ010000488.1:0-5949 GCA_046716125.1 Candidatus Eiseniibacteriota bacterium | reverse complement strand
GGGCCGTCCGGTGGTCCCGCCCGAGAACAGCCAGATCGCCGCGTCGTCACGGTGGGACGGGAAGGTCTCGAGGTCGGGCGACGCCAACTCCAGGCCGCAATCGAACTCCGGGTCGCCCGCGACCAGGATCGACTTGACCCTCCGCGCTCCCCGCGCAGCCTCCTGGAACGCGCCGGCGGTGTCGCGATGGGTCACGACGACGCGCGCCCGGGTGTAGTCGAGGAGCTGGGCGATCTCCCCCGCGGGCAGTCCGGGGTTCACCATCACCACGACGCCACCGAGCTTGAGGGTCCCGAACAGCGCGCCGACGAACCCGGGGCCGTCGGGCAGGGCGATCATCACGCGCTGCTCGGGCTCGACGCCGGCGGCGGCGAGGACGTTGCCAAAGCGGTTGGCCAGCGTCCGCACCCCGGCATAGGTCACGACGCCCGCATCGGCGCGCAGGGCGGGGCGGTCGCCACTCCCTTCGCGCACACGGGCGTCGAGGAAGTGGTCGGCGATGTTCAAGCGTTCCGGCGGCTCGAAGGTCATGGTAGTTTGGTCGCTCTCCGGCTCATGATGTACGCCTGCCGCTTGGCAGGCAACCACTACCACACGGACCCTGGGAAACCTGGCACGATGGCGATCCGCGAGCTGGCCGAGCTGACGTGGGAGGATGTGCGGGACATGGACCGATCCCGCACCGTGGCCGTGCTGCCGGTCGGCGCGATCGAGGCGCACGGGCCGCATCTGCCGCTCTCGACCGACGTGGTGATCGCCCAGGCGATGGCGCGGGCGGGCGCCGAGCGCCTGGTCTCCCGCGGCGTCGCCGCCGTGCTGTTGCCGGCGCTCCCGTTCACCGCCGCGCCCTTCGGCGCCGGGTTCGCCGGCACGCTCTCGGTGGCGGCCTCCACCGTGACGGCGCTGATCCTCGACCTCGCCCGTGAGCTGACCCGGCATGGATTCGCGGCGCTGGCGATCGCCAACAGCCACCTCGACCCGGCGCACGTGGCGGCCCTCACCGAGGCCGGGGCGCGGGCCCGCGCCGAGCGGCTGCTCCCGGTGGTGTGCCCGGACGTGAGCCGCAAACCCTGGGCGCCCCGTCTGAGCGAGGAGTTCCGCGGCGGCGCGTGCCATGCGGGGCGTTACGAGGGGTCGATCGTCCTCGCCGAGCGGCCCGACCTGGTGCGCGAGAGCGTTCGCGCGGCGCTCCCTCCGGTTCCCGCCTCGCTTGCCGCCGCGATCCGCGACGGCAAGCGGACGTTCGAGGAGGCGGGCGGCGCGCGCGCCTACTTCGGCTGGCCCGCCGAGGCCACGGCCGAGGAGGGCCGCGCCACGGTGGCGACCCTGGGCGACATCCTGGCGGAAGCCGCGCTCGCCGCGCTCACGCCGGAGCGGGCGGCGTGACCGAGGGTCCGGCGTTGCCCCCGCCCGGACGACCCCGGCCCCGGTCCAAGGACCAGCCGGCTCCGGGATTGCTCGCGTCCTGCGGCGCGGTGGTGACGGGTGCCGGGCGCGGCATCGGCGCCGTCATCGCCCGCGCGCTGGCCGACGCGGGAGCCGGCGTGGTGGTCGCGGCGCGGACCTATGCCGAGATCGAGCAGGTCGCGTGGGATCTGCGCGAACGGGGCGCCAGGGCCTTTTCCTGTTACTGCGACGTCACGGACGAAGGGAGCGTGCGTGCGCTGTTCGAGAACGCGCGGCGTCAGCTCGGCACGGTGGACGTCCTGGTGAACAACGCGGGGACCGCGGGCTCCTCGCCCCTCCAGAAGATCACGCTGGGCGAGTGGAACCGTGTCCTCGCGGTCAACACCACCGGGACGTTCCTGTGCACCCGCGAGTTCGCCCCGGAGATGGTCGAGCGCGGCTGGGGGCGCATCATCAACATCGCGTCGGTCGCCGGCCTCGAGGGCGCCCGCTACGTCGCCGCCTATGTCGCCTCCAAGCACGCCGTCGTCGGGCTCACGCGCTCGGTCGCACTCGAGCTGGCCGGCACCGGCGTCACCGTGAACGCGGTCTGTCCGGCATACGTGGACACGCCGATGACCGAGCACACCCTCGCCAACGTCCAGGCGCGCGGCGGGCTCCCGCGCGAGGGGGCGCTGGCCGCGGTGCTGGGGACCACCGGGCAGGAACGACTGATCACCCCCGAAGAGGTGGCGGCCGCGGTGCTGGACCTGTGCCGCGATGAGGCCGCCGAGGTGAGCGGCCAGGCCATCGTGCTGGCCGCCGGGGGCCGCACTCCATGAGCTTCGAGATCATCAACCCCGAGTCGCTGGGAGCCCCGCGGGGCTGGAACAACGGCATGCTGGCGCCCAAGGACGGTCGCGTGCTGTTCGTGGCCGGGCAGGTCGGCCTGAAACCCGCAGCGCAGGGAGCGCCGCCGGAGTTCCCGACCCAGTTCGCCATGGCGCTCGACCGCGTCCTTGCCGTGGTCCGCGCGGCCGGCGGCAATCCAGATGACATCGGCCGAATGACCGTCTACATCACCGATCTCTCCGCTTATCGCGCGAGCCTCGGGGCGCTCGGCGAAGCGTGGCGCGCGCGGTTCGGGGCGCACTACCCGGCGATGGCCCTGGTCGAGGTGACGGGCCTCGTGGATCGCGGCGCGATGGTCGAGATCGAAGCCACCGCCGTCATCGGAGGGAGCCGGTCGTGAGTCTCGACCCCCGCTCGTTCCTCTACCGCCTCGACGCCGCGACCGGCGTGGCGACCTTGACCCTCAACCGACCCGACCGGCTCAACGCGCTCACCTTCGAGGTCTATGCCGAGCTGCGCGACACGTTCCTGGCGCTCGACACCGAGCCCGGCGTTCGGGCCATCGTGCTGACCGGATCGGGGCGCGCGTTCTGCTCGGGCGGCGACGTCGAGGATATCATCGGGGCGCTGTTCGCCCGCGACGCGAAAGGCCTGCGCGAGTTCACCCGCATGACCTGCGATGTGATCCTCAACATACGCCGCTGCCGGCGCCCGGTGATCGCCGCCCTGAACGGCACCGTGGCGGGCGCGGGCGCGGTCATCGCCACCGCCTGCGACCTGCGCATCGCCGCGGAGTCGGCGAAGATCGCGTACCTGTTCGTGCGCGTGGGTCTCTCCGGGGCCGACATGGGCGCCGCGTGGCTGCTGCCGCGGATCGTGGGACTGGGACGCGCGACCGAACTGCTCATGACCGGCGAGTTCATCGACGCGGCGCGCGCCCACGAGATCGGGCTCTACCAGCGGGTCGTCCCTCAGGACAGGCTGTTCGCCGAGGCGACCGCCCTGGCCGAAAAACTGGCGGGCGGCCCCGCCCCGGCGCTCGCGGTGACCAAGCTGGCGCTCGACGCCGAGACGACGCTCGGCCTCGAGGAGGCGCTCCGGTACGAGGCCGAGGCACAGGCGGCGCTCATGGAGCACCCCAACTTCCGCGAGGCGTACGAAGCGTTTCGCGCCCGGCGCGAGCCGGCGTTCCGGGAATGAAGCCGCCCGACTGCCGGCCGGTGCGCGCGTTCCTGGATGACCGCCACGTCGGGTTCGCGCGCGACATCGGGGCGTTCGCGGCGCGGGTGCTCGCGCCGAGACCCGAGGCGGCGGACGACGGCGCCTGCCGGAGCGAAGCGCGCTCGCTGATGACGGAGATGGGCGCCGCCGGCTGGTTCGAGCCGATCCGGGCCCGGGACTGGCGCTCGTGCTGCCTCGCGCGCGAGGCGCTGGCCGCCGCCTCGCCGCTCGCCGACGCCGTCTTCGCGCTCCAGGCGCTGGGGACGCTGCCGCTTCTGCTCGCCGAGGAGACGCCGATGCGCGAGCGCTGGGCCGCCGACGCCATGCGCGGGCGGGCGATGGCGGCGTTCGCGATGACCGAGGCCGAGGCCGGGTCCGATGTCGCGGCGATCGCGACCACCGCGGTGCGCGACGGGCAGAGCTACCGGCTGAACGGCGGGAAGACCTTCATCTCGAACGCCGGCATCGCCGACTTCTACACCGTCTTCGCCTCGACCGACCCTTCGGCCGCCGGCAAGGGACTCTCGTGCTTCGTGGTGCCCGCCGGGAGCCCGGGGCTCAAGTTCACCGGGCCGCAGCAGCTCTCGGCCCCGCATCCGCTGGGCTCGATCGCGTTCGTGGAATGCAGGGTGCCGGCGTCGCACCGGCTGGGCGAGGAGGGCCGCGGGCTCGCGCTGGGGCTCAAGACCCTGGACCTGCTGCGCGCGACCGTGGGTGCGGCCGCCTGCGGGATGGCATCGCGCGCGCTGGACGAGGCGCTCGAGCATGCCGCGCACCGTCGCCAGTTCGGCAAGCCGCTCTCCGACTTCCAGCTCGTCCAGCAGAAGCTGGCGCGCATGGCAACCGACCTGACCGCGGCGCGGCTGCTGGTCTATCGCGCAGCGTGGGAGGCGGACCGGGGCGCGGAGCGCGTCACCCTCGAGGCGGCGATGGCCAAGTCATTCGCCACCGAGGCCGCCCAGCGGATCGTGGACGACGCGGTCCAGGTGCTGGGCGGGGCGGGCGTCCTGGCGTCCCATCCGGTGGACCGGCTCTACCGCTCGGTGCGGGCGTTGCGGATCTACGAGGGGACGACCGAGATCCAGCAGCTCGTGATCGCAGGCCGGCTGCTCAAGGACGCGAACGCGTGAGGGTCGCCTGCATCGGCGGCGGGCCGGCCGGGCTGTTCCTGGCGCTCCTCCTCAAGAAGTCCGACCCGGAGCACGAGATCACGGTCTACGAGCGGAACCGGCTCGACGATACCTTCGGCTTCGGCGTGGTGTTCTCGGACGCGACCGAGGAGGCGCTGGCCTCCGGCGACCGCGCGGTCACGGAGGCGATGGCGGCGGAGTGCCACCGATGGGACGACATCGAGATCCACTACCGCGACACGGTGCTCACCTCGACCGGGCACGGGTTCTCGGGCCTCTCGCGCAAGACGCTGCTCCGGATCCTCTCGGACCGCTGCCGCCAGCTGGGTGTGCGCATGTGCCTGGAGCGCGAGATCGTGGACGTCGAGGCGCTGCGAGACCACGACCTCGTGGTCGCCGGCGACGGGGCGAACTCGCCGGTGCGCGAATACTATCGCGACGCCTTCCGGCCCGCCGTGGAGACCCGCCCCAATCGGTTCGTGTGGCTCGGCACCGACAAGCCGTTCCCGGCGTTCACGTTCTATTTCAAGCGCGACGCGCACGGTCTGTGGCGTGTCCACGCCTACCAGTACGAGCCCGGGCGCTCGACGTTCATCGTCGAAGCGCCCGAGGCGACCTGGCGCGCGGCCGGGATGGATCGCGCCGACGAGGCCGGGACGCTGCGCTTCTGCGAACGGCTCTTCGCCGACGAGCTGGCGGGACACCGGCTGGTCTCCAACCGGTCCATCTGGCGCAGCTTCCCCACCATCCGGAACGAGCGCTGGCATCACGGCAACGTGGTGCTGATCGGCGACGCCGCGCACACCGCGCACTTCTCGGTGGGCTCGGGCACCAAGCTCGCCATGGAGGATGCGATCGCGCTCGCCGGGCTGCTCAAGGCGCCGGCCTCGATCTCCACCGTTCTCGCCGCCTACGAAGAGGTCCGGAGGCCCGCGGTCGAGAGCCTTCAGCGGGCGGCCCAGGCGAGCCTCCAGTGGTTCGAGGACACCGAGCGCTACATGGAGCTCGAGCCGATCCAGTTCGCGTTCGCCCTGCTGACCCGCAGCCTGCGCGTCACCCACCAGAACCTCGAGGTGCGCGATCCGGCGTTCATGGGCCGGGTGGACCGGTGGTTCGCCGATCAGGCCTCGCGGCAGGCCGGCGTGCCGGCGGAGACGGCCGCCACGGGTCCCCCTCCCCCGATGTTCACGCCGTTCCGGCTCCGCGGGCTCCTGCTCGCGAACCGCGTGGCGGTCTCGCCGATGTCCCAGTACAGCGCCGAGGACGGCACGCCCAACGACTGGCACCTGGTGCACCTGGGCTCGCGCGCCATCGGGGGCGCGGGTCTCGTGTTCGCGGAGATGACGGACGTCAGCGCGGA
>JBKJXJ010000487.1:0-12287 GCA_046716125.1 Candidatus Eiseniibacteriota bacterium | reverse complement strand
GTCGCGACGCCGCCGAAATCGGGGCGGTCACGGTCCGGTCACATCTAGCGCAAGGCTTTTGACCCCTGTACTATGCCTAAAACGGCGGCACCAGCCGCCGTTTTTCATTTTGGGGAGAAGCGCCATGAGCCACCTCATGAACACCTACGCCCGGCACCCGGTGGCGTTCGTGCGAGGCGAAGGCGTGTGGCTGTGGGACGAGGCCGGGAAGAAGTATCTCGACGCGCTCGCCGGCATCGCGGTGAACACGCTCGGCTACGGCCATCCGAAGTTCAGTAAAGCGCTGCTCGATCGCATCAACAGCGGCGTCATCCATACCTCCAATCTCTGGCGCATTCCCGACCAGGAGGCGGCCGCCGACCGCATCGCCGAGATCACCGGCCTGGACGAGGTGTTCTTCTGCAACTCGGGGCTCGAAGCGACCGAGGCCTCGATCAAGGTGGCGCGCAAGTACGGCCATGACAAGGGAATCGCCGAGCCGGCGATCGTCGTCCTGGAGATGGCTTTCCACGGCCGCTCGCTCGCGACGCTGTCGGCGACCGGCAGCCGCAAGGTGCAGGCCGGGTTCGAGCCGCTGGTGCAGGGCTTCGTCCGCGTGCCGCTCAACGACCTCGACGCGGTGCGCCAGGTCGCGGCCAACAATCGCAATGTCTCGGCGGTGCTGATCGAGCCGATCCAGGGCGAAGGCGGGGTGCGGATGACCAGCCCGGGCTTCATGCGCAGGCTCAGGCTGGTCACCCGCATCTACGACGTACCGCTCCTGTTCGACGAGGTCCAGACCGGCTGGGGAGCCACCGGCCGGACCTGGGCGCACGAGCTGTTCGACCTCCCCATCCCGCCGGACGCGGTCATCTGGGCCAAGAAGGCGCAGAACGGCGTGCTGTTCGTGAGCGAAGAGCTGGCGACCTTCTTTCAGGAGGAGAAGAAGTTCAATACGACCTGGGAGGGCGACTCGGTCGGCATGATGCGCCTGCTGGCGATCCTGGACCGGCTCGACCTCGAACAGGTGCGGCGCACCGGCGCGCGTGCCCGCGAGGGTCTCGAGGCGCTGGCCGCCGACTACTCCGGCCTGATCCGCGGCGTGCGCGGCGCGGGCGTGATGCTCGGCTTCGACGTCGTGCGGGCCGACTGGCGTGACGCGCTGCGTGACCGCGCCTTCCGGCTGGGGCTGATCCTCCTGCCGGCGGGCGAGCGGACGTTGCGTTTCTACCCGCGGTACGACACCGCGCCCTACGCCATCGACGAAGCGCTCGCGATCCTGCGCCGCGCGCTCGACGGCCTGGTGCGCGGGCCGGCCGAGCTGCTGGCGGCGCCGGGTCCCGAGGTCCGGGTGGGGACGTTCGAGTGTCCGCTGGTGGCGGTGGAGGTGATCGAGCTTAACCCCGCGAGCTTCGCGGAGCACCAGGCGCGGATCGTCGCGGTCGAGGTCGATCGATACGGTGACGCCTCCCGGTACCCGCCCGATGTCCTGCGTGCCGGAGGCCGGCCATTGCTCCAGTTCCCGCCCGAGATGCTGGCGGGCACGCTCTCGAACCCGGGAGCGATCGGTGTGGCATTGCGGGACCGCGTCTCGGGACGCATCGTCGCGTACGCCCTGGGCAGCGCGCTGGAGGGTCACGACGAGGAGGGCGTGAGCTCGGACCCGCGCCTGGGTGAGAACAACACCTTCTACCTGCATGCGATGGCGACCGCGCCCTCCGTCAAGAACGAGATCGAGATCGAGAACCACCTGCTGGACCTGGTCCATGACCGCGCGTTGACCGCCGGGTTCCTGCACCTCTCGACGCTGATCGAGGAGCGACTGCACGGGACCGGGCCGGCCTGGTTGCGCGGCGCCGAGGTGCTGCAGGTGGTCGACAATTATCTTCGCAGCGGCCTGCGTTTCTCGTACCTGAGCGCGCCGCTGACCACGACGGACGCCCCGGACCCGGCCCACGAGTCCGTGGATCGACGGAGGTCGAGATCATGAGCACGATCGGGATGTGGATCGATCACCAGACCGGCGGGGCCCGGGGCGGCGAGACCATGTCGGTCGAGAATCCCGCCACCGAGGAGATCATCGCGACGGTGCCGCGGGCGCAGGACGCGGACGTCGCATCGGCGGTGGAGCGCGCCCGCCACGCCCAGCGCGAATGGCGCAGGGTCCCGGGGCTCGAGAAGGCCCGGCTGCTGCACGAGGTCGCCGCCCGCATCCGGGCGATGCATCGCGAACTCGCCGAGGTCATGACCCTCGAGGGCGGCAAACCCATGATCGAGAACCTGGACGAGATCGAGTGGGTGACCGCATGCTTCGACTACTACGCGGAACTCGGCCGCCATTCGCGCGGCAGCAGCATCCCGCCGAGCTTCGAGCACCAGGTGAACTTCACCGTCAAGGAGCCCTTCGGCGTGGTCGCCGCGATCGTGCCGTTCAACTACCCGCTGCTCCTCATGGCCTGGAAGGTGGCGCCGGCGCTGGCCGCCGGCAACACGGTCATCATCAAACCCGCGGACGAGACACCGCTCGCCACGCTCCGGCTGGCCCGGGCGTTCGAGGCGCTTCCCGCGGGCGTCGTCGGCATCGTCACCGGCACCGGGGAGGAGGCCGGCGAAGCCCTGGTGCGCCATCCGCATGTCGACATGATCGCATTCACCGGTTCGACCGCCACCGGGAAGCACATCATGCGTCTGGCCGCCGACACGCTGAAGAAGGTGAACCTCGAGACCAGCGGCATCGATCCGTTCATCGTGTGCGAGGACGTGGACCTCGATGTGGCGGCCCGGGCCGCGGTATGGGCGCGCTACCTCAATGCCGGCCAGGTGTGCACGTCGGCCAAGCGGTTCTATGTCGTGGACGCCATCGCCGACCGGTTCGTCGAACGCTTCACCGAGCTCACGGGCGAGGTGGTCGTCGGCGATCCGCGGCGCCCCGAGACCGACATGGGGCCACTCATCTCGCGCGAGGCGCTCGAGCGTGTGACCCGGTCGGTCGAGCAGGCGGTGCGGGACGGGGCGGTGCTCGCCGCGGGGGGCGCGCGTCCGGCGGGGCTCAACCGGGGGCACTTCTTCGCGCCCACCGTCCTCGATCGCGTCCGGCACGGGAGTGCCTCCACCCGTGAAGAGGTGTTCGGGCCGGTGGCGGCGATCGTGCGCGTACGCGACGTGGACGAGGCGATCGCGCTGGCCAATGACAGTGACTACGGCCTGGGCGCCAACATCTACACGAACAATCTAGGTTACGTGATGAAGGCGATGGAGGAGATCAAGGCGGGCACCTTCTGGGTCAACGATCCGCTCACCGACAACGAAGCGGGCCCGTTCGGCGGCATGCGTCAAAGCGGCATCGGGCGCGAGCTGGGCGAGGAGGGCCTGGACGCGTTCCGCGAATCCAAGCACGTCCACATCGATTACATCCAGGAGCGCAAGAGCTACTGGTTCCCTTACGCCGACCGCCCGTGGTGAGGACCTGAGATCATGGAGACCCTTCCGCTCTACGTCGGCGGTCGTTTCGTGAACGGCGCCGAGCCGACGCAGGAGATCGTCAACCCCGCGACCGGCGCCCGCGTCGCGCTCGCCGCGCGAGCGACCCCCGAGGAGACCGGGGCCGCCATCGAGGCCGCCCGCGCGGCCTTCGACGCCGGGCCCTGGGCCTCCACGACCGCGCTCAAGCGTGGCCAGGTGCTGCTCGAGATCGCCCGGCGCCTGCGCGAGTCCTCCGCCGAGCTGGCGCGGCTCGAGACCGAGAACATGGGCAAGCCGATCTTCGAGTCCGAGTTCGACGTCGCCGACGCGGCGACCTGCTTCGAGTACTACGGCGGCCTCGCCACCAAGATCACCGGCGACGTGAATCCCGTCCCCGACGACGCGCTCAGCCTGACCTTGAAGGAGCCGGTCGGCGTATGCGGCCAGATCATCCCGTGGAACTATCCGCTGCTGATGGCGGCATGGAAGATCGCTCCCGCGCTGTGCGCCGGCTGCACGGTCGTGCTCAAGCCGGCCGAGGCGACGCCGGTCACGGCGATCGCGCTCGCGCGCATCCTGGACGGCATCGCGGAGCTGCCCGCGGGCGTCGTCAACATCGTCACCGGCGACGGACCGACGGTGGGCGCCGCGCTCGCGGCCAGCGAGCGGGTGGACAAGGTGGCGTTCACCGGCTCGACCCGGATCGGCCGCGGCATCCTGCGGGCCGCGGCGGAGACCAACCTCAAGCGCGTCACCCTGGAGCTGGGCGGCAAGTCTCCCAATATCTTCTTCGCCGACGCCGGCTGGGAATCGGCGATCGAGGGGGCGCTGTTCGGGGTGTTCGTGAACCAGGGCGAGGTGTGCTCCGCCGGCTCCCGCATCCTGGTCGAGAAGCGCATCCACGATGAGTTCCTCGAGGCCATGGTCGAGAAGGCCCGGACCATCCGGCTCGGAGATCCGCTCGACCGCGCCACGCGCATGGGGCCGCTGGTCACCGCGGCCCACCGTGACCGCGTGACGGGGTATGTCGACGGCGGGCGCCGTGAAGGGGCACGCCTGGTCCTGGGAGGCGGCCGGCCGGCCGGCCCGCTGGCGGGCGGAGCTTATCTCGAACCCACGATCTTCGCGGACGTCGACCCCGGGATGACGATCGCCCAGGAGGAGATCTTCGGCCCGGTGGTCTCGGTCATCCCGTTCGATGACGAAGCCGACGCCGTGCGGATCGCGAACGCCACGCCGTACGGGCTGGCGGGTGCGGTGTGGACGCGCGACATCTTCAGAGCGTTCCGCGTCGTCCGCCGGCTGCGTGCCGGGATCGTATGGGTCAACCACATGCAGCCGACCTACGTCGAAGCCCCCTGGGGCGGGGTGAAGATGAGCGGCGCCGGCCGGGAGTTGGGACGCTACGGGGTCGAGAACTACCTCGAGCTGAAGCAGGTGCACATCAACCTCAACGAGAACCCGATGGGGTGGTACGCATGACGAAGTCCCCGCCCGAAGGCGCGCCCGCCACGGGCGCCATCCGGATCCGCACCGAACTGCCGGGCCCCAAGAGCCGCGCGCTCCTCGAGGAGCGCCGGCGGTGGGTCCCGGCCGGCGTCGCCGAAGCCCGCCACGGCATCTTCTTCGAGCGCGGCGAGGGGGCCCGGCTGGTGGATGTCGACGGCAACGAGTTTCTGGACTTCGCGGGCGGGATCGGCTGTATGAACGCGGGCCACTCGGCGCCGCGGGTGCTGCAGCGCGTGCGCGAGCAGCTTGGGCGGCTCCAGCACGCCTGCTTCATGATCGCTCCCTACGAGCCCTACGTCGCGCTGGCGCGACGACTGTGCGAGATCGTCCCGATCGCCGCGCCCGTGAAGGCGGCGCTGTTCAACAGCGGCGCGGAGGCGGTCGAGAACGCGATCAAGATCGCCCGGCGCGCCACGGGACGGGGAGCGGTGCTGGCCTTCGATCCCGGGTTCCACGGCCGCACGCTGCTGGCCCTCACCCTCACCAGCAAGACCACCCCCTATCGCGACGGCTTCGGCCCGTTCGCGCCCGAGGTCTATCGCTTCCCGATCCCGGACGTGCTGCGCCGGCCGCGCGGGATGACGGCGGAGTCCTGCGTGGAACGCGGCATCGCGGATCTTCACCGCCTGCTCAAGAGCACGGTGAATCCGGCCGCGATCGCGTGCGCCGTCATCGAGCCGGTCATGGGCGAAGGCGGGTTCATCGTGCCGCCCCACGGGTTTCTGCTCGAGCTCGGGCGTCTGTGCCGGGAGCACGGCATCGTCCTCGTGGCCGACGAGGTGCAGACCGGGTTCGGGCGAACCGGCACGATGTTCGCCTGCGAGTGGAGCGGCCTCGAGCCCGATCTCGTCTGTCTCGCCAAGTCCCTGTCGAACGGTTTCCCGCTCGCGGCGGTGGTGGGACGCGCGGCGATCATGGACGCCACCCAGCCCGGCGGCCTGGGCGGAACCTTCGGTGGCAATCCGGTCGCCTGCGCCGCCGCGCTGGGCGCGATCGAGACGCTGGAGCACGACGGGCTGCCGGCCCGCGCCGTGGCGATCGGCGCCACGGTCGAGCGACGGTTTGCCGCCCTGGCCGAGCGCTTCCGGTTCATCGGGGAGTCGCGCGGCGTCGGCGCGATGCGGGCGCTGGAGCTGGTCACCGACCGGGAATCGCTCGAGCCCGACCGGGCACGCACCGAGCGCGTCCTCGCGCTCGCGGCCTCGCGCGGCCTGCTGGTCCTGTCCGCCGGCCTTCATGGCAACGTCATCCGCACGCTGATGCCGCTGGTGCTCACCGACGCCGAGCTGGACGAGGGGCTTCTCGTGCTCGAAGCCTGCCTCGCGGAGGTCGCGTGACGCCGCGCGTCGTCATCCTGGGCGGCGCCGGCGCGATGGGCCGCATCACCGCCCGCGACCTGGCGCGGGCGGGCGGTGATGCCGTACAGGTGGTGGTGGCCGATCGCGTGGCGCCCGAGACCCCGGTGGCCGGCGTCGAGACGATCCCGGTGGACGTCGCCGACCCGCGCAGCCTGGCGCTCGCGCTGCGCGGCGCCTACGCGGTCATCGCGTCACTCCCTTACCGGTACAACCTCGACGCCATGCAGGGCGCGCTGACGGCGGGGGCCCACTATGTGGATCTCGGCGGCCTGTTCCACACGACGCGTCGCCAGCTCGACCTGAAGTCCGCGTTCGAGCGCCGCGGCCTGATGGCGATCCTCGGCATGGGCTCCGCACCCGGGATCCTCAACGTCCTCGCGGTCTCCTGTGCCCGCGATCTCGACGTCGTGCGGGAGGTGCACTGCCTGGTCGGCGCGGTGGACCGCACCCGCTTCCGCGACCCTCCGCTGCTCGGATTCGGCTATGCCCCCGACACGCTGCTGGACGAGTTCGCCATGCCGTCCGCCGTCTTCCGCGACGGCGCCTTCGCGATGGTGCCGCCACTCGATCCCGGCGAGCGGATCTCGGTCCGGTTCCCGCCCCCGGTCGGAACGCTCCACGTCGACACGACGCTCCACTCCGAGGTGGCGACCCTTCCACTTCACTTCGCCGACCGCGGGATCCGCGAAGTGACCTTCCGCCAGGGGTTCGATCCGGAGTTCATGGCACGGCTCGGATTCCTCGTCAAGCTGGGCCTCGTGGACACCCGGGGCGTGTCGGTTCCCGCCACACGGGCGGCGGCGGGCGACGAGCGTCGGCGGGCCGCGCGCTCGGCGGCGCGATCGATCGACGTGGCGGTGAGCCCTCGCGACGTATTGCTCGCGCTGCTGCGTCGCTTCCCCGCCGCGAAACCGATCGGTCGCCCGTTCCGCTACGAGGTGCTGCGCACGGTCGTGCACGGCCGGCGCCGGGGCCGCGCCGTGACGGTCACCGCCGACTGCCATGCCGGCCCGCGCGCGGGCGGCGGGATCGGCCCCGACATCGACACCGGAGCGCCGCCGTCCATCGCGGTCCAGCTCATGATCGGCGGCGAGCTCCCGATCCGCCCCGGCGTGTGGGCGCCCGAGCAGGTGGTGCCGGTCGAACCGTTCGTTCGCGAGCTCGAGCGACGCGGCATGCAGGTGACGCGCCGGGTCACGACGGGGCGCGCCCGGCGCTGAACTCCGCGAGCGCGCGTCGCACCGGTCGGCAGAAGCCCGAGGCGGCGATTCGGGGGTCGCCCGACGAGTGGGGCCATTTATGGGGTCCCCGCGACGGAGGGCGAACCCCCGAACCGCCGCCGAGCATTTCCGAGAGCTTGTCCGCGGCACGAGCCTCGCGCTAGATTGCGGGCTCGCGACCAAGGGGTGCGCAGCGCGCGCCCTCCTCTCCCGTCCACACGCCTTACGTCACGGCGAACCCTCGAGGGGCCTGGGATGCCCGAGACCCGCCGCGCGCCCGGCTGGCTGCCGGTCGCCGCCGTCGCGATCGTGCTCGCCCTGGCGGCCCTGCCCGGCCTGTTCCTGAGCCCGCTGCACGTCCTCCGGGTGGCGGCGGGCCTGATCCCGCCGGCGGCATCCTTCGCCGATCTACCGGGGGCAGCCCTCTGGTCGCTCATGCGGCTCACCGGCGCCTACCTGGCATCACTGGTGTTCTCCGCGTTCGTCGCCTATCGCGCCGCGACCCGGCCGGCCGAGGCCCGGTTCATCCTGCCGCTCCTCGACGTCGGCCAGTCGGTGCCCGTGCTCGGGTTCTTCCCGGCCGCGGTCTTCGTGTTCGTCGGCGTGCTCGGCGGCGGACGGCCCGCGCTCGAGCTGGCCTCGATGTTCCTCATCTTCACCAGCATGACCTGGAACATCGCCTTCGGGATCTACGAGGGCCTCACCACCATCCCGGCCGAGACCCGCGCCGCGGTCCATAGCCTGGGCGTGCGCGGCGTGCTGCTTTGGCGCTCGCTGCTGCTGCCGGCGTGCGTCCCGAGCCTGGTCTACAACAGCATCCTGTCCTGGACCAACGGCTGGTACTTCCTGATCGCCAGCGAGATCATCGCCGCCGGTCCGGTGCAGTACGACCTGCCTGGCCTCGGCAGCGTGCTCTCGGTCGCCTTCGCGCGCGGCGACCTCAAGCTCGCGACCGCCGCGCTCATCACGCTCATCGCGGTCGTGCTGGCGATCGAGTTCGTGGTGTGGCGGCCGTTGCGGGCGTGGTCGAGCCGGTTCCGCTACGACACCCAGGCGGGCGGCGGCGAGGAGACCATGCGCCTGCCCGACCTCGGACTGCCCGCGCTCCTGCGTCCGTTCCGGGCCGGCGCACGCGCGCTCTGGGCCCGCCTCCCGCTCGACCACGCCAACCGCTACTGGGGGGCGGTGGCACGCGCCGCGGCGAAGGTCTGGCGCGTCGCGCGCTGGCCCCTGGGGATCGGCGTCGCGCTCTACGCGGCGCTTGCGATGGTCGGCGTGGTGCGGGCGCTGCTGCCCCCCTGGCCCGCGGAGGCCGCCTCGCTCCCGCTCGCGTTGCTGCTCTCGTTCCTGCGCATCAACGTCGCCTACCTGCTGGCCCTGCTCTGGATCATCCCGGTCGTGTTGTGGGCGAGCGACCATCCGCGCGGCGCACGCGCGCTCTCGACGGTGGCGCAGGTCGGCGCCTCGATCCCGGCGACCGCGTTCTTCCCGGTGCTGGTGGCGCTGCTGGTCGGACGCCTGGGCGGGATGGAGGCCATCTCGATCCTGCTGGCGCTCACCGGCATGCAGTGGTACCTGCTTTTCAACATGCTGGCCGGAGTTCAGCGCGTCCCCAACGACCTGCGCGAGTCCCTGCGCTCGCTCGGACTCTCGCGGCGCGAGATCCACCGCAAGCTGGTGCTGCCGGCGTGCATGCCGTCGCTGGTCACGGGCAGCGTGGTCGCCTGGGGCGGGACCTGGAACGCACTCATCCTCTCCGAGTACGTGAGCTATCAAGGCGAGGTCTACCAGGTGACCGGGCTCGGGGCGATGCTCAATCGCGCCACGTTCCAGACCGGCAACCGCACCGTGCTGTTCCTCTCGCTCGCGCTGCTGGTGGTGACCGTCGTGACCTTCAACCGTGTCGTCTGGGACCGGCTGTATCGGTACGTCCAGCGCCGCTACGTCCTGGAGGGTTGAGGTGCTCGAGCTGCGGCAGGTGTCGCTGTCCCTCAACGACCGCGGACGGGTCGTGCCGGTGCTCGAGAACCTCTCGCTCGAGATCCCCGACCGTCAGTTCGTGTGCATCGCCGGGCCTTCCGGGTGCGGGAAATCCACCCTCCTGCGCGTGATGATGGGCCTGCTTCCCCCGACCTCGGGCACCATCCTCGACCGGGGGCGGCCGCTTCAGGGCGTGAATCTCGGGGCGGCCATGGTGTTCCAGTCCTTCGCCCTCCTCCCCTGGCTCACGGTGCAGGCCAACGTCGAGCTGGGACCGCGCGCGCGCGACCTCTCGGAGGAGGACGCGCGGCGCCGCGCCGCCTTCTACCTCGACAAGGTGGGGCTGGACGGTTACGAGGAGGCCTATCCCGCCGAGCTCTCGGGCGGGATGAAGCAGCGCGCGGGCCTCGCGCGGGCGCTGGCGGTCGAGCCGGACACGCTGTTCATGGACGAGCCGTTCGCCGGGCTCGACCCGCTGACCTCGGCGAGCTTGCGCGAGGAGGTGCTGACGCTGTGGTCCGACCAGGACCTGCCGGTGCGGACCGTCGTCATGGTCACGCACATGATCGAGGAGGCCGTGCTCATGGCCGACCGCGTCGTCGTGCTCTCGCCGCGCCCCGGCCGCGTCGCCGCGGACCTCCCGATCCCGCTCGAGCGGCCGCGCAACAAGCGCAACGAAGGCTTCGACGGGCTGGTGGACTCGATCTTCGAGAGGATCGTCTGATGGTCCCGCACCCGCGCATCGGCCCGCTGGTCGTGGAACGGCTCGGCCCGGCCGACCTGCCGGAGGTGTTCGGCTGGCTCGACCGCGACCCGGTGCTCAACGTCTACCTCGCGGCCCTGGTGCTGCGGGATGCCCTGGCCGCGCCACGCGACGAGTACTGGGCGGTGCGGCGCGACGGCGGGATCGCGGCACTGCTCCACATCGGCGGCCACTCGGGGGCGCTCCTGCCGCTCGGCGACGACCTGCCCGCGGTGCGCCTGCTCGCCGACCAGGCGCGCCAGCGGCTGCCGTTCCTTCCCCCCCGCTTCCAGGTCATCGGTCCGCGCGCCACCGCTCTCACCACCGTCCAGCACCTGTCGCGCGCGGGGCTCACGCCGAGGCTCGAGCGCAACCAGGTCTACATGGCGCTCGAGCCCGGCGTGCTGCCGCCTTTCGAGCGTCTGCCGGAGCTGGCGCCGGCCCAGCCCGCCCACTTCGAGATGGTCCACGAGAGCGGCGCGCGGCTGCGCCTCGAGGAGCTCGAGGAGGACCCGCGTGCGTCCGACCCCGAAGCCTATCGGCGGCGAGTCGAGGAGGAATGCCGGGACGGCCACACCTGGCTGTGGTGGGATGCGGAGGGCCTGTGCTTCCGGGCGAGCGTGAGCGCGATCACCGCCGACGCGGCACAGGTCTCCGGCGTCTTCACCCCGCCCGCGCGTCGCGGCCTTGGGCTGGCGCGCCGCGGGCTCTCGGAGCTCTGCCTGCGCCTGCTCGAGCGCTGCGGGGCCGTGTGCCTGTTCGTCAACGGCCACAACCGCCCCGCGCTCGCCCTCTACCGCCGCCTGGGCTTCGTCGAGCGCGCCGCCTGGTACTCCGCCTTCTTCGACACGGGTCGCTAGCACGCTGAGTTCCCGCTTGCCTGATCCGCGGCGATTTGCGACGGTGGGCCATCGCTCCCGGGGAATCGCGCAGAGCTGCGCACATCAACATGGAGGTTGATCGTGAAAAGCATCTTCGCCGCGGCGTGTGTCGTCGCCGCGCTCGTCGCACCGAATCCCGCCCGTGCCCAGGTGTTCGGGCAGTACACCGGCGCCATCGTCGTCCCGCCCAACGGCCATCTGTTCGGGGCCTATCTCAATGTCAGCGAGCACGTCGTCGGCGGGCTGGCCCAGCTCCGTCTGAGCTTCTACCCCAACCTGGATTTCGGATTCCACGGCGGCCTGTCGCGGATCGACCCGGGCCCCGGGGCCGGCACCCGCACCACGCTGCGGATCGGCGGCGATCTGCGCTGGCAGCTCGCGGGGCTCGCCCCCTCCTTCCCGGCCGACATGGCGGTCGGCGCCAGCCTCGCGGTCGAGACCTCGGACGGATTCAAGGTCATCTCGCTCGGCCCCTCGGTGGTGGCGAGCCGGACGATGGGCGCGGAGGGAGGGACCCGCTTCATTCCCTACGGTGGGCTCGCATTGCTGTTCAGTAGCCGCGATGCCTTCGGCGTCCAGGACTCGGACATCTCGATCCCGCTTCGGCTCGGCCTCGAAGCCCGTCTGGCGCCTGAGTTCCGGCTCATCGCCGAGATGCAGCTGTTCATCACCGATCGCTACAACGACGACGTGGGGTTCGCGACCGGGGTCAACCTGCCGTTCTAGGCCCCATCTGGCGCGTCACGGCGCATCCCGATGACCATCGTTTCGGCGGCCCCCTGGACGATCCGGCGGCCGCCGGGCTGAACGGGTGGGCACCACACCCTCCTGCCGGCCGGGATGTCCATTCATCACAACGTTTTGCGGGACATCGTGGTCGCCATTCATCGGCCTTGCCACCCCCGGCCCTCGGTGCTAGCGTTCCCCGCCCTCGGTGAAGAGCCCCGGTCAGGGCCGCTCCCGAGACCCGGCAAATACCCACACAACTCGTTGCCGTCGCAGGGGCTGCAGCCTGCGCCGGCGCCCACTCTCAGGCCACGTTCTTCGCCTCCGACGGCCCGGTCAGGCCGCGTTGTGGAGAACGTGTGGAATAGAGGAGGGATTTCAAGACATAAACAGTTGTGATTAATGTTGTTGTAGCTTCACAGCCCCGTGT
>JBKJXJ010000486.1:0-2794 GCA_046716125.1 Candidatus Eiseniibacteriota bacterium | reverse complement strand
GAAGCCCTGGCGTTCCACGAGTCCATCCCCGGCCATCACCTGCAGATCGCGATCGCTCAGGAGCTGACCGGCGTCCCGGAGTTCCGCAAGCACCAGGGCACCACCGCCTACGTCGAGGGCTGGGCGCTCTACACCGAGCGTCTCGCCGACGAGATGGGCCTCTACTCGGGCGACATCGACCGCATCGGCATGCTCTCGTACGACGCCTGGCGCTCGTGCCGCCTCGTCGTGGACACCGGCCTGCACGCGATGGGGTGGAGCCGGCAGCAGGCGATCGACTACATGCTGGCGAACTCGATCCTGGCGGAGAACAACATCATCAACGAAGTGGACCGCTACCTCTCCTGGCCCGGGCAGGCGCTCGCGTACAAGGTGGGCCAGCTCGAGATCCTGAAGCTCCGCGAGGAAGGGCAACGCCGGCTGGGCGCGCGATTCGACATCAAGGGCTTCCACGATGTGGTGCTGCGCAACGGCGCCGTCGCCCTGCCGGTGCTGCGCGAACAGGTCGAGGCGTACTACGCGCAGGTCGAGGGGGCGAAGTAGCCGGGGCGCGCGCTCACGCGCGGATGGGGCCCGCGATCCGGCGTCCCCGGCCGCCCACGACCGCCGTTCGCCGACCCCCTGCCGCCATTCGCCGGAAACCGCGCGAGCCGGGGCCCGATCGTCCGTAGATTCCCGTGTGTGGCCGGCAGAGGCCGGTCCGGGAAAGGAGGAGTGCGATGGGGAAGGCCGGTAAGGGCGAGGGTCTGAGGCAGGCCACCGCCGGACTGCTGCTGATGGCGGTGGGGGTGGTGGTGCTGCTCGACCAGCAGGGCGTGGTCGAGATCGGTTCGGTCTGGCGGTGGTGGCCTCTCATCCCGGTGGCGATGGGGATCTGGAAGATCGCCGCCCCGCCGGAGAGCCGCGACATCGCCCACGGCGCGGAGCTGATCATCTTCGGCGCGTGGCTCCTGGCGTGCACGCGGCACTATATGGGCCTCTCGTTCGCGAACTCCTGGCCGCTGGTCTTCGTCGGGATGGGCGTGCGGCTCATCATCAAGTCGCTGATCCGTCCCGCGGTCGTCGCGGGTGCGAAGGAGAACGGCCATGCGTGACGTGCGCAACCGAGGGGCCGGGCGGCGTGGCTCCGCGTGGATCCTCGTGGTCGCGGCGCTGCTGTCGTGGCTCGTGGTCCAGAATGTCGTGCTGCTCCTGGTGTGGTCCTGGCCGGTGCTGCCCGCCCTGATGGTGGTCGGGCGGGCGCTCCTTAAAGTATTCGGGATCCTGGCGATCCAGCTGCTGCCGGCCGCGCTCCTGGCGGGCGGGGTGGCGCTGTTGTGGGTGGCGGCGCGGCGGGCGTCGCCCGGTGCCGCCGAGCGGCTCAACGAGGTGCATCATGGGTGACCATCGTCCGCGGTTCAGCGTGCAGCTCGTCATCGGTTTCGCGATCGCCGCCATCGGCGTGCTGTTCACCCTCGACAACCTGAACATCCTCGAGTCCGAGCCCATCCTGCGCTGGTGGCCGGCGCTGGTGGTGCTGGTCGGTGTGCGCAAGCTGCTGGGATTCGGCTCCCGCCCGCAGATGCTGACGGGGGGGCTTATCACCGCCGCCGGAACGTTGCTGCTGCTGGCCAGCCTCGACGTGCTGCACTTCAGCATCTGGGAGCTGTGGCCGCTGCAGCTCGTGTTCCTCGGCGCCTGGCTGGTGCTGCGCGGCACACAGCGCGCGCGAGAGAGTGGTCCGTCGGTGGATCCCGACGACTACGCGAACGCCTTCGTCATGATGGGCGGCGTGGTGCGCAAGATGAACTCCAGCCAGTTCAAGGGCGGCGAGGTGACCGCGTTCATGGGCGGGGTCGAGCTCGACCTGCGCAACGCCCACGCGGCGAGCGATACCATCGTCATCGACGTGCTGGCGTGGTGGGGCGGGATCGAGCTGTGGGTGCCGCCGGACTGGAAGGTCACGAGCGAGGTGATGCCGATCATGGCCGGTTACGAGGACAAGACCAAGACGCAGAGCGACGCGAGGACCCATCTCATCGTGCGCGGGGTGGTCGTCATGGGCGGGATCGAGGTCGGGAACTAGTAACGTGCATCCGATCTTCTCGAGCCGGTTCCGCTTCGGGCTCTACCTGGCCGGATGGTTCACTTTGGCGCCGTGCCTCGCGGCGATCCTGGCGCTGCTGGGGCCCCGCCCGTATGCCGAGGCGATCGCGTACGCCGGACCGCTCACGTTGTTCTACGCCTCGGCGTGTCTCTCGGCGTGGTGGGTCTGCCGCGCCCATCCACTGGGCGGGACGAAGCCCATGCGCACGCTCCTCACCGTGTTCTCGGCGGCGGTGCAGGCGAGCGCGGTGTGGGTGGCGGCGGGCGCCCTCTGGGGCGCGATCCTCGCGCGTGGTTTCGGGATCGATCCCGGTCGCGAGCACCGCTTGCTGGACCTGGTGCCGCTGTTCCTCGCCGGCGTCCCGCTCTACCTGCTCTCGGTGATGGCCCACTACATGATCCTCGCCTTCGAAGCCTCACGCGCGGCCGACCGACGAGTGTTCGAGTCGCAGGTCGCCGCGCGCGAGGCGGAGCTGCGGGCGCTCCGCGCCCAGCTCAACCCCCACTTCCTGTTCAACAGCCTCAACTCGATCAGCGCGCTGTCGGCGCCAGACCCCGAGGCCGCGCGGCGGATGTGCCAGCTGCTCGGCGATTTCCTGCGCCAGAGCCTGAGCCTGGGCGGGCGCGAGCGGGTCTCGCTGGGCGAGGAGCTGACGCTCGCGGACCGCTATCTGGCGATCGAGCAGGTGCGCTTCGGCGCCCGGCTCGG
>JBKJXJ010000485.1:0-6349 GCA_046716125.1 Candidatus Eiseniibacteriota bacterium | reverse complement strand
ATCTCGACCGGCGGCCACTACCTGAGTGAGGACGGTGGGGAGACCTTCAAGGCTTCGAACCAGGGCGTCGGCGCCGGGTTCACGCCCGACCCCTTCCCCGAGTTCGGCCAGTGCGTTCACAAGATCGCGGGTCACAAGGACGCGCCCGGGCGGCTCTACATGCAGAACCACGGAGGCTGGGGCGAGTGGGACGGCCCCGGTGGCCGGCGGCCCGATATCGGTGTGCTGCGCAGTGACGACCACGGCCGCACCTGGCGATCGATCGCCAGGGGACTTCCCTCCGATTTCGGCTTCCCGATCGTGGTCCACCCGCACGACCCCGATACCGTCTACGTGCTGCCGCTCGAGCCGATGACGCGCTCCTGCCCCGGCGGCTCGCCCGCGGTGTGGCGGAGCGAGAACGGCGGCGGGTCGTGGGGACGTCTCGCCAAGGGCTTGCCGAAGAAGTCGAGCTTCTTCACGGTGCAGCGCGACGCCATGGACATCGACGAGCTCAAGTCGCCGGCGCTCTACTTCGGGACCACCACCGGCCAGCTGTGGATGGGCCGGGACGGCGGCGAGGAGTGGAGCTGCCTGTTCGACTCGCTGCCTCCGATCCACAACGTCAAAGTCGCGGTGGTGTGAAGCAGGCGGCGGCCCGTCCGCTCGACCACGTCCGGGTCCTCGATCTCACCCGCACGCTCGCGGGTCCCTGGGCCACGCAGAATCTCGCCGATCTGGGCGCCGAGGTCATCAAGATCGAGCGCCCCGGGATCGGGGACGAGACGCGCAACTGGGGCCCGCCCTGGCTGGCCGACGCGTCGGGAGCGGAGACACGCGAGTCCGCGTACTTCCTCTCGGTCAACCGCGGCAAGAAGTCGGTGTGCGTGGATCTTGCGCGGCCCGCCGGGCAGAAGGCCGTGCGCGCGCTGGCCGCGAAGTGCGACGTGCTGGTCGAGAGTTTCAAGGTCGGCGACCTCGCGCGCTACGGCCTCGGCTACCGCGACGTCGAGACGATCAACCCGCGCATCATCTACTGCTCGATCAGCGGATTCGGCCAGACCGGCCCGTCCGCGCCCCGGCCGGGATACGACTTCGTCTTTCAGGGCATCGGCGGGCTCATGAGCATCACCGGCGAGCGCGACGACCGGCCCGGCGGGGGCCCCCAGAAGGTCGGGATCGCGGTCACCGACGTCCTGGCCGGGATGTACGCGAGCCTGGCGATCACGGCCGCCATCGGTCATCGCGAACGCACCGGCATCGGCCAGTACATCGACCTTGCGCTGCTCGACACCATCGTCGCCTTCAATTCGAACCAGGTGCTCAACTACTGGTGCTCGGGCAGGATCCCGGGTCGTCACGGAAACGCGCACGTGAACATCGTGCCCTACCAGGTATTCCGCTGCGCGGACCGTGACATCGTCCTCGCGGTCGGGAACGACGGCCAGTTCGCGACGTTCTGCCGCGCGGCGGGCCGGGCGGAGCTGGCCGACGATCCGCGCTTCCGCACGAACCCCGAACGGGTCCGCAACCGCCTCATCCTCGTGCCGATCATCGAAGCCATCATCCGCTCGCGGACGAGCCACGACTGGATCGCGACACTCACCGCCGCGGCGGTGCCGTGCGGGCTCATCAACGACCTCGAGGAGGTGTTCCATGATCCGCAGGTCGAGCACCGCGGACTTCGCGTCGAGATCCCGCACCCGGCCGGCGTGCCCTGCCCGACCGTGGCGAGCCCGATGCGATTCTCCGCCACGCCGATCGAGTACCGCACCCCGCCGCCCGTCCTCGGGCAGCACACGCACGAGGTGCTCGAGGGGATCCTGGGGATGAGCGCGTCGGAGATCGCCGGCCTCTCTGCGGAGGGCGCCATCCCGTCGTGACGGCGTCCCCGGCGCCCGCCGTGCTAATCTCGCCGCACTCCACCTGACATCCGCACGAGCGCGACCCCGCGACCACCGAGGACACGACGATCGGACCGCTTCGCCATCTGCTTCCCTATCTTCGCCGCCACCGGTCCGCACTGGTCGTGGGCGGCGTTTCGGTTCTGCTCACGAACCTGTTCCAGGTCTGGTCGCCCTGGCTGGTCCGTCAGGCCGTGGATCACGTGCAGGCAGGCACGACGCGTGCCGTCCTCGCGCGCGACGCCGGGCTCATTTTGTTCGCGGTGCTCTTCCAGGGCTTGTTCCTCTACACGATGCGGATGACCCTGATCCGCGCCTCGCGCCGGATGGAGTACGAGCTCCGGAACGATCTCTTCGACCACCTCGCGCGCCTGCCGGCCACCGCCTATCGCCCGCGCAAGGTCGGAGACCTCATGTCCCGCGCCACCAACGACCTCGATGGCGTCCGGGATCTGCTGGGCCCGGGCATCATGTACTCGGCCAACACCGCCACGACCTTCGTGATGGCGGTCACCCTGATGTGCCGGATCGACATGCGGCTCACCCTGCTCGCCCTGCTGCCGCTGCCGATCCTTTCGCTCCTCATCGGCCGGTTGAGCTCGCGACTCTTCCATCACTACCAGGGGATCCAGGAGTCGTTCGCGGCCCTGACGGCCAAGGCGCAGGAGACGTTGACCGGCATCCGCGTCGTCAAGGCCCACGTGGAGGAGGAGGGCGAGCTCAAGGCCTTCAGCGCGCTGCACGACGACTACACCGAGAAGAACCGGGGGATGATCAAGATCATGTCCGGGATGTGGCCCTCGCTCTCACTGCTCGGCGGGATCGCCGCCGCGATCGTGCTCTGGGTGGGGGGGACCGCGGTGGTGCGCGGACAGATCACGCTCGGCGAGCTGGTCGCGTTCCAGATCTATCTCGGGATGCTCATCTGGCCCATGGTCGCGCTCGGCTGGGTCACCAACCTGTTCCAGCGCGGCGCGGCCTCCATGGGCCGCATCTGGTAGAGAATGTAGCTGCCGGCGGAGGAGTATGTCGGGGGTGACGGTTCGGGCGCGCGGGCCGCCGGTTCGGCGATCACGCTCCGCGGCGTCGGCTTCCGCTACCCGGAGACCGATCGGATGGTGCTGCGCCGGGTGGACCTCGACCTCAAGCCCGGCGAGTCGGTCGCGATCGTGGGCCGGACGGGGTCCGGCAAGACTACTCTGCTCAACCTGATCGCACGGCTCTACGAGCCCACCGAAGGCACCTTGCTCATGGGAGGTGTCGCCGCCGGGCGGTGGCCCCGCGGGGCATACCGTCGCCGGTTGGGGATCGTGCCGCAGGAGACGTTCCTGTTCTCCGACACCATCCGGTCGAATATCGGCTTCGGGTTCGACGACGACCCGAAGGCAGAGGACATCGAGCGCGCCGCGCGCCGCGCCGGACTGGAGTCTGACCTGGACCAGTTCCCCAGGGGGCTTGACACCGTCCTCGGTGAGCGGGGCATCACGCTCTCGGGAGGTCAGAAGCAACGCGCGGCGCTGGCCCGGGCGCTCGCGCTCGAGCGCCCCGTGCTCCTCCTCGATGATGCGTTCGCGAGCGTGGACCAGGGCACGGAGGAACGGATCCTCGAGTCGCTGTTCGCCCTGCAACCACGGCCCGCCATCCTGCTCGCGACCCACCGGCGCTCGGCACTGCTGCGCGTGGATCGCATCATCGTCCTGGACGAGGGCGAGATCGTCGCCTCCGGGTCCCACGCCGACCTGATCGCCCGGGGCGGGCTGTACGCCGACCTCTATCGCCGCGAAGAGATGGTCGAAGAGCTGGAGGCGATCTAGTGGCCGGACCCTTTGATTCCGCCGCCGACGAGATCGACTCCCGGGGCGCGATCTACGATCGTCGCCTCGCCGGCCGTCTGCTTCGCTTCCTGGCGCCGTATCGCAGGGAAGTCGTGTTCTCGGTCCTCCTGCTCGCCGCGATCTCGCTCCTCGAGGTGGCCGGCCCGTACCTCACCAAGGTGGCCATCGACACCTACGTCAAGCCGGTCTCCGGCGCGGGGGCGCTCCCCGCCGAGGCGTCGCGCGGCCTGCTGCTCATCGCCGTGGCCTACGTCGCTATCCTGGCCGCGGCGTTCGGACTCCGCTACATCCAGAGCTACATGATGTCCATGGTGGGCCAGCGGGCGATGCGCGACCTGAGGCTCGCCATCTTCCGGCATCTGGGCAGGCTCAGCCCGTCCTACTACGACACCCGTCCGGTGGGGCAGATCCTGACCCGCGTGACCCAGGACGTCGCGGTCCTGAACGAGCTGTTCGCCCAGGGCGTCGTGGCGGTGCTCGGCGACCTGTTCATCCTGTTCGGCATCATCGGAGCGATGCTCCTGCTGGACTGGAAGCTCGCGCTGGTGACCCTCACGACCGTCCCGCCGCTGATCATCGCCACCGCCGTGTTCCGGGCCAAGGGGCGAGTGTCCTACCGTCGCGTGCGCAGCCGGCTGGCACGCATCAACGGGTTCCTCCAGGAGCATCTTCAGGGACTCGACGTCCTCAAGTTCTTCAACGCTGAGGAGAAGGAGACCCGCCGCTTCGACCAGGCGAACAAGGAGCATTACGACGCGCACGTCCAGAACATCTTCTACTACGCGGTGTTCTTCCCGACCGTCGAGGTGATCGGGGCGTTCGCGATCGCGCTCATCCTCTGGTACGGGGGCAGCGGGATCCTGGCCGGTGCGGTGACGTTCGGCGTGGTCGTGGCCTTCATCCAGTACGCCGAGCGGTTCTACCAGCCGGTCCGCGACCTGAGCGAGAAGTACAACATGATCCAGTCCGCGATGGTGGCGTCTGAACGCATCTTCGAGCTGCTCGACACCCGCCCCGCGGTCGCGGAGCCCCCGGCGCCGAGGGCGATCGGCCGGCTCGAGGGCGCGGTCGAGTTCGATCGTGTCTGGTTCGCGTACAAGGGCGAGGAGTGGGTGCTGCGCGACGTCTCGTTTCGCGTCGCGCCGGGGGAGAAGGTGGCGATCGTGGGGGCGACCGGCGCCGGGAAGACCTCGATCGCGAATCTGCTGTGCCGGTTCTACGAGTTTCAGAAGGGCACCATCCGCGCGGACGGCGTCGATCTCCGGGAGATCGAGGGTACGGCGCTGCGGCGCCAGATCGGTCTGGTGCTGCAGGACGTGTTCCTGTTCTCCGGCAGCGTGCGCGAGAACGTCGCCTTCGGGGATCGCGCACGCGGCGGGGACGCCGTGGACCGGGCGCTCGCCGAGGTCGGCGGGGATCGTTTCCTGGCGCGCCTGTCGCACGGTCTGGACGAGCAGGTCGGCGAGCGGGGCGGCAATCTCTCCATGGGCGAGCGTCAGATCCTCGCCTTCGCCCGGGCGCTCCATTACGACCCCAGCATCCTGATCCTGGACGAGGCAACCTCGAGCGTGGACGTCGAGACCGAACGCACCATCCAGGCGGCGCTGCGACGACTGCTGGAGGGCCGCACGTCGTTGGTGATCGCCCACCGGCTCAGCACCATCCTGGATGCCGATCGCATCCTGGTCCTCCACAAGGGCGAACTGCGCGAGCAGGGCACGCATGCCGAGCTCCTGGCCAGGGGCGGGATCTACGCGCGGCTCTACGAACTCCAGTACCGCCGCCAGCGCGTCCCGGAACCGGTCGGTGAGGCCGTTTCCCCGGGCGGCCTTGCCGAAGGGCTGGCCCCGGGATAGAGGCCGCGGGTCCTCGCCGTGCGCCTCGGGCTGCGGGAGGCGTAGGATGGCGCGCATGCCCGCAAGGATCCCGAAGCCCGCGCCGACGCGGACGCTCGCGGCGGAGGTTCGCACGTCGCTGGCGTGGCTCGAACAGAAGAGCACCCGGCGGGACCGCGCGAACCTCGCGCGGTTCGGCATCACGGCGCCCAAGGCCTACGGAGTGTCCATGGCCAACATCCAGGCGCTGGCGAAGCGGCTCGGCCACGACCACGATCTGGCCCTGGCCCTCTGGGACACCGGCTGGTACGAGGCCCGGATGCTGAGCGCGTTCGTCGAGGATCCGGCGCGCGTCACGTCATCCCAGATGGATCGCTGGTGCCGGGACTTCGACAACTGGGGCATCTGCGACACGGTGTGCTTCAAACTCTTCGACCAGGCGCCCCACGCCTGGGCCAAGGTCGGGCAGTGGAGCGGCAAACGCGACGAGTTCGTCAAACGGGCCGCCTTCGCGTTGCTGGCGAGCCTCGCGCTCCACGACAAGGGCTCGGGCGACGAGCGGTTCCTCCGGAGCCTGCCCCTGATCGAGCGCGCCGCCTCCGACGAGCGTAACTTCGTCAAAAAGGGGGTGAGCTGGGCGCTGCGCTCGATCGGCCGGCGCAGCCCCGGGCTGAATGTCGCCGCGGTGACGCTGGCCCGGCGCCTGGCAGGCTCCGCGCAGGACGCCACGCGCTGGGTGGGGAAGGACGCGCTCCGGGACCTTACGAGCCCGGCGGTGATGCGGAAGCTCACCGGG
>JBKJXJ010000484.1:0-2970 GCA_046716125.1 Candidatus Eiseniibacteriota bacterium | reverse complement strand
CCTCGCGGGGCCCCGTCGCTGGCGCTCCAGCCCCACTCGTCGCGAGGCCCCCGGACCCCGGCCGGTCGGGCGCCGAATGCACGAGCCCTACTTCCGGCGTTTGGGCTTGGCCGCCGTCTTCTTGTCGCGCGCGGTGCGGCTGAGGCGTGAGGGGGACGCAGGGCGTGTCGGGCCGTGCGATGAGCGGGCCGGCGATGGCGCCCGTGTCGTGCCGTGGGACGACCGTGCCGGCGATGCCGCCCGCGTAGTGCCGTGCGAGGAGCGCGCGGGCGCCGCGGCCGCCGGGACGGTGCTGCGCTCCGGATAGCTCACCACCTGACCGATCTCGGCGGGGCGCATCTTGTAATCGAAGTCGGGCAGCATGACCCGCGGCACGGTGCGGCCCATGAACCGCTCGATCGCGGCGACGTGCGCCTGCTCCTCGGGGCTCATGAGGGTGAACGCATCGCTCACGGCTGCCGAGCGGTTGCCGCGCCCGATCCGGTGGACGTAGTCCTCGACGGTATGCGGCACGTCGTAGTTGACGACGTGCGAGATCCCGTCCACCTCGATGCCCCGCGACGCAAGGTCGGTGGCGACCAGGATCTGGACCCGTCCGCGCTTCAGGTCGGTGAGTGCCCGCTCGCGCTGGATCTGGCTGCGATTGTCGTGCAGCGCGCCGACCGAATGTCCGCGGCGCTGAAGCTGGCGCGCCAGGCGCTCGGCCCCGTGCTTGGTGCGGGTGAACACGATCACGTTGCGCACCTCGGACCGGGAGAGCATCTCGTTCAGCAGCTCGTCCTTGAGGTCGCGGGTGACCGGGTAGATCGCCTGCGTGATGCCCGCCGACGGCTTGGGCGGCGGCGCCAGGTCCACGCGCATGGGCTCGAGCAGGGCCTCCTTGGCCACGCGGTTCAGCTCGGGCGGCATCGTGGCCGAGATCATGAGCGTCTGGCGGGTCTCGGGCAGCAGCTTGAGGATGCGCCGCAGCTCGGGGGCGAAGCCCAGATCCACCATGCGATCGGCTTCCTCGAGCACCAGCATCTCGACGTCCTCGAAGCTCACCGCCTGCCGTCCGTGCAGATCGAGCAGCCGTCCCGGGGTCGCCACGAGCAGATCCACGCCCTCCTCGCGCAGCATGCGCTCCTGCGGCGGGAGCGGCACGCCGCTGAATACCACGCCGATCCGCAGCGCCGTATAGCGCGCGTAGCCACGGGCGTAGGTCTCGACCTGGGCGGCGAGCTCGCGGGTCGGGCACAGCACGAGTGCCCGCAGGCGCCTCGGCCCCTCGAGCAGCCGCGAGAGGATGGGCAGGAGGTAGGCGGCCGTCTTGCCGGTGCCGGTCTGAGCCGAGGCGATGAGATCGTTCCCCTGCATGATGATGGGGATCGCCCGATGCTGGATCGGTGTGGGCTCGATGTGGCCGGCGGCCTTGACCCCCTTCAAGATGGCCTGGGGCAGGCCGAGTGTGGCGAACGGCACGGATCCTCCGATGGGCACGGGCCCTGAAGCCGGGCGCAGAGGGCGTCCGGCGCGGCATCTCACGCTTTGGCACGGGAGCTTAAAGTCGGCGAACAGATTAGGGGTCGGGTGGCCCGGTATCAATGGCCAAGGTGAAAATCTTTGCCGAATGGCATTCGACCCGGTCCAGACGCGGTCGGAACGTGCGCCTCAGCGCCCCGATCGGGCTCGAGGAGCGCCCGGAACGGCTCCGCGGGGGCGCGGACCCGACTTGCCGCCCGGCCGGGGCGTGCGGCTCGGTCCGGCCCCCGGGGGACGGTTCGGCTGGCAGGTGGGGCAGAAGAACGTGGATCGGGCCGCCTGGACGATCCGCCGGATGGCGGTGTCGCACACCCGGCACGGCTCGCCGGCGCGATCGTAGACGCGAAGCTGGTCTCCGTACTCGCCGGGCTCGTTCCAGATCGTCCGGTACATGCTGAACGTCGTGCCGGAGCGCTCGATCGCCTCGCCGAGCACGGCCAGGGTCTCGCTCGCGATGGCGTCCCACCGGTCGGCGGGGACACGGCCGGCCCGGGCGCGCGGGTCCACGGCCGCGCGATGGAGGATCTCGCTCGCGTAGATGTTCCCGATCCCCGCCAGGCGCCGCTGATCGAGCAGGAAGCTCTTGATCGAAACCCGCGATCTCCGAGCGATGGTTCGCAGGGAGGCTCCGCTCTGAGGTTGGGCGACCGGGTCGGGGCCGAGGCCTTTGAGCCTGCGATCCTGGCCGAGTCGCACGGTCGCGATGAGGCGGAAGAGGCCGAAACGTCGCGGGTCCGCGAACCAGAGTTCCGAGCCGTCCGAGAACTGGATGCGGACGTGGACGTGGGCCATGTCGTCGGCCGGCGCGTGCGGGTGGAAGAGCCAACGCCCGCTCATCCCCAAGTGTGAGAGGAGGGTGAGACCCTGCTCCAGATCGAGCAACAGGTATTTGCCATGCCGCCTCGCGGTCACGAAGCGGAGCCCTTTCAGCCGCCTCGGTAGATCACGGGGGATGGGCTCCCGGAGCTTGAGGCCGGAGAGCCGGACGGAGCGGATGGTGCGCCCGGTGACGGTCGCCTCAAGCATGCGTCGAACGGTCTCGACCTCCGGGAGCTCGGGCATGGGGCCGACGCTAGGGACCGCGCGGGAGCGGCGTCAAGGCCATCCAAGCCTCGCCTGGCCATTGACCCTGTCTCAAGACGGACCTAAGCTCTTTGCGGCGCACAAGGGGCTCGTGGGGGAGGTGTCTCATGCGACGTGCTCGAACCCTGTTCCTCGCCCTCGCGGTCGCTTCATCGCTGCTCCTGCCGATTCCCGAACCCGCGCACGGTGACGTCGAACAAGCGTTCATGCCGGGCGACTGGCCGGTCTCACGGGCGGCTCGCCTGCGCACCGGGCAGGACGGGGCGCCGGGGAACGACCCCGACACGGTGTGGATCGGCCACATCTACGACGCGACCTACACCGCCGGCGGCAAGATGACGGCGGGCGGCTACGGCCCGTACAAGG
>JBKJXJ010000483.1:0-3828 GCA_046716125.1 Candidatus Eiseniibacteriota bacterium | reverse complement strand
CACGTGTTGTGCGAGCGGCCGCTCGCGCGCAGCGCGACCGAGGCCGCGGCGATGGTCAAGGCCGCGCGCAAGGCCGGCCGCGTGCTGGCCTGCGCCGTGCAGCATCGTTTCCGGCCCGATGGCCAGTTGCTGCGCACCTTCGTCGCCAAGGGCGAGCTGGGCGACATCTATTACGCCAAGGCCGGGTGGCTGCGGCAGCGCACCGAGTGGGACTCGGATGAATGGCGCCGCCAGAAGCGCGAGTCCGGCGGCGGCGTGGTGCTCGACCTCGGCTTCCCGATGCTGGATCTCGCGCTCTGGATCCTGGGCGGGCCCAAGGTCGAATCGGTGAGCGCCAGCGTTCACCGGTCCAAGAAGGGCGAGGTCGAGGACAGTGCCGCCGCACTCCTCAGGCTGGAGTCGGGCGTCACGCTGGGGCTCGAGTTGACCTGGGGCCTGCTCATGGAGAAGGACTTCGCGTTCCTCAACCTGTTCGGTTCGGGAGGCGCGGCGCTCCTCAATCCCTTCCGCATCCACAAGGGCATGCACGGGGCGCTGGTCAACGTCACGCCCACCGGCGACACGCAGCGCAATCAGTACAAGCACTCGCAGGAGGCCCAGGTCGCCAACTTCGTCGAGGCGCTGCGCAAGGGCACGCGCCCGATGGGCGATGCCGAGGAGATCCTGCCGGTGATGGAACTGATGGACGCGATCTACCAGTCCGCCGAACAGGGCAAAGAGGTGGAGCTCGGCTAGCCGACTCGACACCCGGCTCGCGCTCGCTTCGGGCGCGCTGCTCGGGCTGGCCTTCCTGCCCGCTCCGCTCGGGTTCCTGGCCTGGGTCGCATTCGTCCCGCTGCTCGTCGCACTGGATGCGCGGGTGCGCGAAGGCGCGCGCAAGCGGAGTCTGTTCGCGCTGGGCTACGCGTTCGGATTCGCGTTCTTCCTGATCGGCATCCACTGGATCGCGCTGCTCTCCGACGTCGCGATCACCGTCCCCTGGCTCAAGTACCCGGCCTGGGTGCTGGCGGCCGCCTACCTGGCGATCTTCCCGGGCCTCGCCACATTGCTGGCCGGCTGGCTCGCGCGGCGATCGCGCGCGAGCCTGGCACTGACCTTCCCCATGGCGATCCTCGCCGTCGAGGAACTGCGCGCCTCGGGCGAGATGGGCTTCCCGTGGTTCCAGCCCGGGTACACCCAGCACGCGTACGTGCCCGTCATCCAGCTGGCGAGCCTCGGGAGCGTGAGTCTGGTGACGCTGTGGCTCCTGTTCCTGAACGTCCTCGTGTGGCGCATGCTTGCGGGCAGCGCGAAGTTGCGCGCCGGGGTGGGCGCGGCACTCCTGCTGATCCTGCCGTGGGCATGGGGACTGCGCGTGCTCGATGCGGCGCCGAAGCCTGAGGGCACGCCTCACCAGGTGGCGCTGGTCCAGGGGAACATCCCCGGCGAGATGAAGTGGTCGGGGAAACACCAGGCGGAGATCCTCGACCGCTTCCTCGATCTCTCCGCTCGCTCGTTCGCCGAGGAGCGCGGTCCTTCGCTCATCATCTGGCCCGAGACCGCGACCGGAAGCTACCTGAGGCGCCAGGCCGATCAGCTCCTGACGGTGGCCCGGTTCGCGAGCGACCACGGCGTGCCGGTGTTCAGCGGGATGCCCGACTGGCGGTTCGGCGCCGACGACTCGGTTCAGCACGTCAACGGAGCGGCGCTGATCGGGCCGATGGGCGTCGAAGGCGCGGTCTACGCCAAGCGCCACCTCGTGCCCTTCGGCGAGCGGATGCCGTTCCAGAAGGTGATCCCGTTCATGGGCAAGATCGCCCTCGGTCAGGCGGAGTGGACGGCGGGGGAGGGCCCGGTATTGTTCCCGAGCGCCGCCGGTCCGTTCGCGTGCCTGGTGTGCTTCGAATCCATCTTCCCGGACCTGGCGCGCGAGGACGTCAAACGCGGCGCGCGCTGGCTGGTCAACATCACGAACGACGAATGGTTCGGGAACAGCGCCGCGCTCTACCAGCACGCCGCGATGGCGCCGTTCCGCGCGGTCGAGAATCACGTCCCGCTCGCGCGTTGCGCCAACACGGGCCTCACCCTGATCGCCGACGCGAACGGACGGATCACCCATCGCCTGCCGGTGTGGACGGCGGCGGTTTTGACCGCCCCGCTCGCGGCACCCGGCCTGCCGACGCCGTACACGCGCTGGGGCGACTGGCCCGGCCTGCTGTCGGGTCTCGCGGTCGTGGCGCTGGCGCTGGATGCGATGCGTCGCCGGGCGCTCGATCCGTTGACACGCCCGCGAGGCGCCGCGTAGCATGCGGATCGCGTCCCCGCGCCACCTACGCGACGTCAGGAGGAGCACCGCGCTGTCCCCCGCCCTGCGCTTCCCATGAGCTTGAGCGTGATCGTCCTCGGCGCCACCGGCCTCGTCGGGCGCACCATGCTGCGGATCCTGGCCGAGCGCGATTTTCCGATCCGCGAGCTGCGTCCGCTCGGCAGCGACCGGATCGCCTCGCGTTCGATCGACTTCGGCGGCGCGACCCTCCCGGTCGAGGCGGTCAGCGCCGAGGCGTTCACCGGGGTGGACCTGGCGCTGTTCGCCTGCGGCAACGCGGTGAGCCAGCAGTGGGCGCCGGTGGCGCGCGCGGCCAGCGTCACGGTAGTGGACAACAGCAGCGCCTACCGCTACGACGACGATGTCCCGCTGGTGGTGCCCGAGGTCAACGGCGTGCTGCTCGATGCCCATCCGCCGCTGGTCGCCAATCCCAACTGCTCGACCATCGCGATCGCCGTGGCGCTCGCCCCGCTCGCCCGCGCGGCCGGCCTCGAGCGCGTCGTGGTCTCGACCTACCAGGCGGTCTCGGGAGCGGGGAGCGAGGCCCTCGAGGAGCTCGAGCGCGGCGTGCGTCTGGGGCTCGAGGGCGCGCCGCCCGAGCGCGCCGGCGGCGGGGCGCCGTTCGCGTTCAACGTCGTGCCGCACATCGATCGCTTCGAGGAGAACGGCTACAGCCGTGAGGAGATGAAGGTGGTGTGGGAAACCCGGAAGATCCTCGACCTGCCAGGCCTTCCCGTCACCGCGACGGCGGTGCGCGTCCCGGTGCGGGTCGGGCACGCGGCGGCGGTGAACGTGACGCTCGAGCGGCCGCTCACGCCCGACGAGGCGCGGGCGCTGTGGGCGGGATCACCGGGCCTGACGGTCGTGGACGATCCCGGGCGATCGTCCTATCCCACGCCGCTCATGGCCGCGGGGCGCGACGACGTGCTGGTCGGACGCGCGCGGCGGGATCTGTCGCACCCGCGTGGGCTCGAGTTCTTCGTCGTCTCCGACAACCTGCGCAAGGGTGCGGCGACCAACGCGATCCAGATCGCCGAGCGCCTGATCGCGGCCCCCGGGCGGCTCCGCCCCGCGGGCGGCGAGCGCGCGATGAAAGCCAGCCGATGAGCGGCCCCGAATGAGCGGAACGGTGCGAGCGCTCCCCCCTCCGCACCTGGGCCCCGTGCTGGTCGGAGCGCTCCTGGGTTCGCTGGTCGCCGGCCGGCTCGAGACCTCGCTGCTCTGCCTCGCGGTCGCGCTCGGCGCGGGCGCCGCCGCCGGGGCGGTCCTGCCGCCGAGGCGGTGGTTCGTGACGCTGGCCTCCGGTGCCGCGATTGGCTGGGCCCTCAACCTCTATCTCACTCCAGGCGTGCGGCTCGCGGGAGGCTGGCCGGTCCTGTGGGGCCGGCACGCGACCCACGAAGGGCTGACGCTCGGCATGCTCCTCACGCTCCGGGTGGCGGGCGCCTGCGCCGCGCTCCAGGGGCTGCGCGCCGCGTGGCCGGGCGAGCGCGCCGCGGATGCCGCCGCGCGCCTCCTGGCTC
>JBKJXJ010000482.1:0-6753 GCA_046716125.1 Candidatus Eiseniibacteriota bacterium | reverse complement strand
GATCCACATGCTCCCCATGACCGGCGGCGAGGCGACCGCCCTCACCGGCCTCAAGGGGGGCGCCTCCGCCCCGGCCTGGTCGCCCGACGGCCGCCCGATCGCCTTCTCGAGCCGCACCAACCCCATGCTCGACGACGACACGACGCGGGTGAAGCCGAAGAAAGAGCCGGGGCGCGTCATCACGCGGCCGATCTTCCGCATCAACAACGCCGGGTATGTCGATCCCGAACATCCCACCCACGTGTGGGTGGTGGATGCCGGCGGGGGCAAGGCCCGCCAGCTCACGACCGGCCGGTTCAATGAGGGAGCGCCCTCGTGGGCCGTGGATGGGCGGGCGGTCTGCTTCACCTCTGACCGGCGCAGGCAGCCATGGTTCGGCGACGACGACGACGATCTCTTCGCCGTCTCGCCCGATCTCGCGAAGCCGGCCGACGGGGCCGGGTTCCGCACCCGCGTGAACTATGCCGGCGGCATCGGGGACTGGGTCGAGGCCGCCGACGGGCGCATCGCGTTCGTGGGCGCGGCGAACCCTCCCGAGGTCCATTCCTACGATCAGAACGACCTGATGATCGCGCCCGCCGCCGGCGGGCCGGTGCGCGCGCTCACCGGCGCGTACGACTTCGACATCGGGGCGGGCATCAGCGCCGACCAGCACGCGCCGCGCGGAGGCGGCAAGCGCCCGCTCGCCTTCGCGGCCGACGGCCGAAGCGTCCTCGCCGTGGTCGGGCGTCATGGCTCTGCGTTGCTGGCGCGGATCGATGCCACCAGCGGTGCGGTCGAGGAGCTGACCCCCGCCGGCCGCGAGGTCATCGCGGGCACCGCCACGCCCGACGCGCGGCGCTGGGCGCTCACGATCGGGGACGCGGCGACACCGGGCGACCTCTATCTCTTCGACGCGTCCACGCGCGAGCTGCGCAAGCTGTTCGGTCCCAACGACGCGCTCATGGAGCGCGTCGGCCTCGGGACCATCGAGGAGTTCTGGTATCCGTCGTTCGACGGCCGGAAGATCCAGGGCTGGATCATGAAGCCGCCCGGGTTCACGCCGGGCCGGAAGTACCCGCTCGTGCTCAGCATCCACGGCGGACCGCATGCGGCCTACGGCGCGGCGTTCATGCACGAGTTCCACATGCTGGCGGGGGCGGGCTACGTCGTCCTCTATACCAATCCCCGCGGCAGCACGACCTATGGGCAGGAGTTCGGGAACATCATCCAGCATCGTTATCCCGGCGACGACCACCGCGACCTCATGGCCGGCGTGGACGAGCTGCTGCTGCGCGGCTACGTGGACGCCAAGCGCATGGCGATCTGCGGCGGCAGCGGCGGCGGCCTGCTGACCAACTGGGCGATCACCCGCACCGACCGGTTCGCCGCCGCGATCACCGACCGCTGCGTCTCGGAATGGATCTCGTTCTACTCCAGCGCCGACTTCACGCTGTTCACCCCGAGCTGGTTCAAGAAGCCGCCGTCTGCGGATCCGCAGGAATCCATCGATCGCTCCCCGCTGACCTACGCGTCACGCATCACCACGCCGCTGATGATCATCCACAGCGAGGAGGACTGGCGCACGCCGATCGCCCAGGGCGAGGCGATGTTCCGCGCGCTCAAGCAGCAGAAGAAGACCACCGTGATGGTGCGTTTCCCGGGCGAGAATCACGAGCTCTCGCGCAGCGGCACGCCGTCGCGCCGTGTCCAGCGGCTGCAGCACTACCACCGGTGGTTTGACAAGTGGCTCATGGGCAAACCCATCAAGGACTACGACGAATGATCGATCCTCTCAGCGGAATCGAAGCGCCCGCGGCGCCCGTGCACGGCGAACCCGCGGCGAAGCCGGCGGCGGTGAGCGGCCCTGTCGCGACAGCCTCCGAGGGCGCCCCGCGCCCGATGCGCGATGACGACCTGCTGCGCCTGACCTGGGTCGCCGACCCGCGCATGTCGCCCGATGGCGCGCGCGTGGCCTTCACGCGCGTGTGGGTGGATGCGGCGACGGACGAGTACCGCACCGCGCTGAGTCTCGCAGCCGCGGGCGCACACGCGGGCGCAGACGCGGGCGCAGTCGCGGGCGCGGACGCGGGCGCAGACGCGGGCGCCGCCGCCGGGGACGTGCGGCCGCTCACGTTCGGTCCGAAGGACGCGCAGCCGCGATGGTCGCCCGACGGCGCATTCGTGGCTTTCGTCCGCTCACCGGGCGCGAAGGAGCCGCCGCAGCTGTTCATCCTCCCGCTCGCCGGCGGCGAAGCCCGGCAGGTGTGCACGCTGGCGAAAGGGGCCTCAGAGCCCGCGTGGTCGCCCGATGGTCGGCGGATCGCGTTCCTGAGCGGCACCAACCCGGCGCTCGACGAGCCCGTGAAGGAGAAGCCGAAGAACGAACCCGCGCGCGTGGTCACCCGGCCGGTGTTCCGCGAGAACGACGAGGGCTTTCTCGACTTCGACCACATGACGCAGATCTGGGTCGTGGACGTCGAGAACGGGACGCCGCGTCCGCTCACGAGCGGCGCCTTCGCGGCCGGTCCGCCGCGCTGGTCTCCCGACGGGGAGCGCATCCACTTCGTCTCCGACCGCAGGCCCGAGCCCTGGTTCGGCCTCGAGTGCTCGGTGCTCTACGCCGTCGCGGCCGACCGCACGACGCCGGCATCGACCCCTGAAGACGGCCTCGAAGTCATCCTCGATCACGGCGGACCTGTCTCGTCTTTCATCGCCCATCCTGACGGACGGATCGCGACGCTCGGATTCCTCAACCCGCCCGAGCCCCGGACCTATATCGGATCGCGGCTGCTGATCGCCGCGGCGCCGGGCGCCGATGTCCGCGACCCCGCGCCCGAGTGTCCCGACGAGTTCGGCGGCACGATCAACTCCGACCAGCATCCGCCGCGTGGAGGCGGCGCCACGCCCTTCGCGTTCGCGGACGGCGGCAGGAGCGTGATCTGCGCGCTCGCGCGCCACGGTGGCGCCTCACTGGCGCGTGTGGATCTCGCCGGCGGGGGCATCACGCGGCTCACTCCCGCGGAACGCGACCTGATCGCGGGCACCGCGAGCGCCGACGGGCGCCACTGGGCGCTTACGATCGGAACGCCGGCGCGACCCGGGGATCTCTACCGGCTCGACGCCGAGAGCGGCGCCCTGACCCGGCTCTGGGCGCCGAACGAGGAGGTGTTCTCAGGTATCGCCCTCGGTACGGTCGAGGAGTTCTGGTACCCGTCGTTCGATGGCACGAAGATCCAGGCCTGGCTGGTCAAGCCGCCGGACTTCGACGCCGCGAAGCAGTATCCGCTGGTGCTCGAGATCCACGGCGGACCGCATACCGCTTACGGCGAGGGCTTCTTCCACGAGTTCCATCACCTGGCGGGGGCCGGCTATCTCGTGCTCTACACCAACCCGCGCGGCAGCACGACGTACGGCGACCCGTTCGCGACCTCGATCCAGTATCGGTTCCCGGGCGATGACGCGCGCGACCTCATGGCCGGCGTGGACGCCGTCATCGCCCGCGGGTGCGTGGACTCGGCACGCCTCGGGGTCACCGGTGGGAGCGGTGGGGGACTGCTCACGAACTGGCTCGTGACCCAGAGCGACCGGTTCGCCGCCGCGGTCACCCAGCGCTGCGTCGCCGACTGGGCGTCGTTCTACTACAGCGCCGACTTCGCCATGTTCACGCCGTTCTGGTTCCGCAAGCCGCCGTTCGAGGACCCGAACGAGTATCTCGAGCGCTCGCCGGTGACGTTCGCCAACCGCATCACCACGCCGCTCATGATCATCCACAGCGAAGACGACTGGCGCACGCCGATCGCCCAGGGCGAGGCGATGTTCCGCGCGCTCAAGCAACGGAAGAAGCCGGTGGTCATGGTGCGCTTCCCCGGCGAGAGCCACGAGTTGTCGCGCAGCGGTGTCCCCTCGCGAAGGGTGGAGAACCAGCGACACATCCGAGCCTGGTTCGACCGCTGGCTGATGGGGAAGGCCACGCCGGAATACGGAGTCTAAGCCGCCGGCCCCGGCCCCGTCGCCGGCCGAGTCGAGCTGACGGGGCCGTTCCGCCCTACCTCTGCCCGCCTTCCGGCTTCGTCATCCGCTCGATCGCCGACTTCACGCGCGGATTGTCGGGGAAGCGCGACAGGAGATCATCGAGCATCGCCTGTGCCGAGTCGGCGGCGCCGAGGGCCTGGTAGGCTTCTGCGCCCAGGGTCGCCCTGCGCAGGTTGAGCCGGACGTCATCCGCGGGCACCTCGATCGTGGCCATCGTCTCCAGCGCGCCGCGCGGGTCCTTGCGGTCCTTGATCAGTGATTCGACGCCCAGGAACCGTACATTCGCGTCCTCCGGCTGCTGGCGCACCAGCTCGTCGATGAGCCGGGCGGCTTCCTCCGCCCGCCCGCTGTCGCGCGCGGCGCGGGCGTTGTGATAGAGACCGGCGATCAGCAGCCGGCGCAGGGCCGCGCCTTCGCCCGAGCGTATCCCGACACCGCCCGCGTAGTCGTAGACCAGTTCGCCCCCCTCCTCGCTCGCCTCGAAGAGGACGTACATGCCGCCCAACCCGGCCAGCGCGGAGAGCACCAGCAGTGCCTTTGCCAGTCGGCGGCGCGAGAACAGGGCGAGGGCGCCGAGCTCGAGCACCGCGATGGCGATGAACGCGTTGCGCGTCCTCTCGCCCCACTCCTCGTGCTCCACCACCGCCTCCCGCGCCCCTGGCACGCGCTCGACCGGGCCGTGCGCGTTCTTGCCCGACTGGACCGCGGCGATCGCGGCCACCGTGCCCAGGATGAGGAGCACCGATGCCATCGGCCCGACGAAGCGGAGCCGCTCGCCGGACGGGAGCAGCGAGATCATCCGCGCCAGCACGCCCAGCATCAGGAAGGCGACGACGTAGTGGACGATCTGCGGGTGGTAGATGCCGATATCGGGCACCGGGAGGCCCCCGTGGTCAGTTGCTTCGGAAGTTGCCGAACTTCAGCTCGACGCCGAGATCCTGCGCCTTGAGCAGCACGATCGCAGACTGCAGCTCGTCCTTGCTGGGAGAGGAGATGCGGACGGTATCGCCCTGGATCGAGGCCTGCACCTTCTTCATCTTGGCGTCCTTGATCGCCCTGGCGACCTCGCGCGCCATGTCGGCGGTGAGGCCGTCCTGGATCTCGACCACCTGCCGGACCGAACTGCCGGCCGCGGGGATCGCCTCGCCGAGCTTCATGTTCTTGAGCGGCACCTGGCGACGCACGAGCTTGCTCTGCAGCACGTCCCAGATCGCGCTCAGCTTGAATTCGTCGGGCGCGGCGAGGGTGATCGTGTGCTCTTTCTGATCCAGCTCGAGGCTCACGACCAGCCCTTTGAAGTCGTAGCGCTGCGTGATCTCCTTGGTCGCCTGGGTGACGGCGTTGTTGACCTCCATGTAGTCCACGCCGGTCGTGACGTCGAACGAGCTGTTGCTGGCCACGCGATCTCCTCCTCGTGATGACGTCCCGGATGGGGACGGATGGAATCAGCCCCGTGACGCGGGGAGATCGATCTCGAGCGCCCGCGCCTGACGGCCACCCCGGATCACCTGCCGACGAACCTCGGCCAGGGCGCGACGCTGCGAGTCCCAGAGGAACCGCTTCGCCGCCTCGCGCGCCGAGAGGAACCGATGGGCGGTGTGCTCATGGGAAAGTCTCACAGCATCGCGCGGGCCGATCTCCATCGCGAACAGAATGGTGACGCGCACCGTCTCGCTTCGCACGTCGAACCACGCCGTCACCGACTCGAGACGCCACAGGCGCTGCGGGCGCAGGCCGGTTTCCTCGAACACCTCGCGGAGCGCCCCCCGCACCGCCCGCTCGCCGCGATGCAACCCGCCGGTCACGGGCTGCCAGACGCCCGGCAACCGGCGGTCGAGAGCCCGGCGCAACGCCAGGATCTCGAGCCTGCGGCCACGCCGCCGGAAGACGTAAACCTCGACCACGCTTGGGTCCAGACGGGGCACGGCGGGGCAGGATAGGGGGGGAGGTCGCGGGCGGCAAATGCCCTCCGCGGTCGCCCCGGTGTTCCACGAGGACGGGATCCGCTCTTCCGGCTTGACCGCCAGCGGCCCTTTCCCTACCTTCCCCCGGCCGTGCGCCACCCGTTGAACCATCGTCGGTTGGCGGCTGCTTGTGAAAAGTTTCACGGAGATGGTCCAAGTGACATCTAAGCCGGACGGGAGGCCGTCGCGGACAGGGCTCCGGTCCGCCGGGCTGCTGCTCGCGATACCGACCCTGCTGATCGTCGCCCCGCTGGTCGGATTCTGGATCGGCGACTGGCTGGACCGCCGTTTCAAGACCGGCCCCTGGCTCGGGCTCGCCGGCCTGGCGGTCGGGTTCGCCGCGGCCGGGCGCGAGACGTACCGGCTCTATCGCCGCTATCTGGCGGAAGAAGAGGAGCAGAAGAGGCGCCGCTGACGATGCGTCGGGCGCCACTGCACGCATGGGACTCGAATTTCTCGCCCGGGTGCGCCGCAGCTCGCTGTGGCTCGGTGGGATCGCGGCGCTGGTCGTCGCCACCTACTCCGCCCCGTTGGCCGGTCTCGCGCTCGCCGCCGGCGCGGCGTGGTCGCTGGTCAACCTCGTCCTGCTCGAGCGGCTGATCGTCGGGCTCACGGGCATCGATCGCAGGACGTTCGCCGCCACCGGCCGCGTGATCGCCGCGATCGGCGGCCTGATGATGCTGTTCGTCGCGGGATGGCTCCTGCTCACCCGCCTGTCGGCCGCGTGGCTGGTCGCGGGATTCGTGATCCCGCATGCGGTCATGGTGCTCAAGGC
>JBKJXJ010000481.1:0-5569 GCA_046716125.1 Candidatus Eiseniibacteriota bacterium | reverse complement strand
CCTCCGATCCGCTCGTGGCGCTCGCCGCCGCGGACCGCTACTCCGCTCTGGGCGCCTTCGGGCTGCAGCGATCCCGCACGTACGCCGACGCGAAGACCGCGTATCGCAGGTGGGGATGGACGTGGCCGACCACGGGCAATCCGTGGAGCGAGGAGCACACCCTGCCACGGCTGCAGGATTTCAACCCGGGCTGGTCGGTTCTCGATGCGTCCATGGACCCCGAGTCGGACGATCTCTGGCAGAACATCGTCATGTTCGCGCGTGTCCGGCTCCCGGGCTACCTGGATCGCTGGCGCGGCTGGGGGCGGTACGCTCGCACGGAGTGGGCCTTCAGGACCGACGGTTTCGACTACGCCGGAGCCTGGGGACAGTTCGGGGATGGACCGGGGACCGCGAGCCGCGAGCCGGTCATCGCGCCCGCACTGACCACCTTCGACAATGCCTACATCCGGCACAACATCAAGCCCGGCAAGCCGCGCAGCAGCCATCTGTGGAATGGCGGGCTGCTGGACCTCTACTACTTCACGGGTGACCGCGACGCCCTCGAGGCGGCGATCGACGTGGCGGAACAGTGTGAGCGCTTCCTGAGTTGGAGGACCCCGGAAACCGGAGGGGTGGGAGGCAACGCCCGATTCCAGGCCCGTGGTCTCCTGGTCCTGGTGCGGACCTGGGAAGCCACGAACCAGGCGCGCTGGAAGACCGCCGCCGACCACGCGGTCCAGCTGTTCCTTCGATCGCCCCACTACGACCCGCGCGGGTTCTTCTTCGTCCAGGTCCGCGACACTCCGCCGGCCATCAATAGCCGGTTCGCCGCCGAGGCCAGACTGGTCACACCGTTCATGATGACCAGCGTGGTCGAAGGGCTCTACCGGTACTACGTCGCGACCCTCGACCCGGCCGTCCGCCAACAGCTGCTCGAGATCGCCTCGTTCGCGATGCAACACGGCCTCGATCCGGCCACCGACTATGGAGGTGACGAGATCGTCGTGGATTCGCCGGGCCCGGGGGACGTGCTCCACCTGACCGAGAGCCAGTGGCGGGACGCGCCGCCCATCGTCCCGTATGCCGCGGCCACATCCTCCCAGTGCTTCATCAACGCGCTGGTGATCCGCTACCGCCTGACCGGCGAGGGCAGGTATCTCGCCCGCGCGCGGCACCACTGGAACCAGGCATCGAAGCGGAACCACGTCGCTCCGTACGATCAGCTTGTCGCCACGGACAGCCAGGTCGGGCGATTCGCGAACAGCCTCCAGGGGACGGATCCGCGACAGCTGTGGTTCCCCGAGTCGGGCCATTGGACCGCCACCAGCCTGCTGTTCCACGACGCCGCCCGCGCCGACTCGATCCCTCCCGACCAGGTCCTGGACCTGGTGGGACGGAAGGTCTCGCCGAGACCCACCTCCCCGCCGAAATCGCAGCGCTGATCAGGGCGCCTCCCGCCGTCGAGGGCGTTCGTCATGAAGCCCAGGTACTTTACCTCCGCTGAAGCGTTCCGCCATTGGCTGGAGCGTGAACACGCGCGTGCCCGGGAGTTGTGGGTCGGCTTCCACAAGACCGCGACCGGCCGCCCGTCGCTCACCTGGCCCGAGTCGGTGGACGCCGCGCTCTGCTTCGGATGGATCGACGGCATCCGCAAGCGGGTGGACGAGGCGCGCTACATGATCCGCTTCACCCCGCGCCGCGAGCGGAGCATCTGGAGCGCCGTCAACATCCGGCGCGTCGCCGCGCTCAAGCGCGCGGGGCTGATGCGCCCGGCGGGGCTCGCGGCCTGGGCCCGCCGCACGCGCGAACGCTTCGGCGTCTACTCCTACGAGAATCGGCCGAAGACGATGCCACCACGGTACCAGCGCGTGCTCCAGGCGCGGCCCCGCGCGTGGGCGTTCTTCGCCGCGCAGCCGCCCGGGTACCGGCGCACGATCATCTGGTGGGTGGTGAGCGCCAAACAGGAGGCGACGCGCGCGCGAAGGCTCGCGGTCCTGGTCGAGGAGTGCGCGAAAGGAAGGCACATCCCGCTGCTCTCACGCAAGTCTCCGGCGGAATGATCCCGCGCCGCTCGCGTGGGTCCCTCGTTCCGGGGTAATGTGGCGCCCACTACGATCGCCATCCGACGCCGAGGATCGACCCGATGAGCGCCATCGAGCGCATGTTCCCCCGCGCCCACATCCCCTACGGCACCTGGGGCAGCAGCTACTTCCCCGCCTGGCAGACCAGCCCGCTCGCCGAGGTCAACATCGGCCAGTTCGCGGGCGAGGCGATGGCCCGCGTCATGGGCCTGCGCGGCGTGCCCAAGAGCGCGCTCGAGTATCTGGTCATCGGCTCGACCATCCCCTGGCACTGGAAGTTCTGGACCGCCCCGCTGGTGGCGAGCTGCATGGGCGAGCGATTGCCCGGCTACCACGTCGAGCAGGCGTGCGCGACCGGCCTCCAGGCGGTGCTGCTGGCCGGCGCCGAGATCGAATCGCGCTCCAAGGACGCGGTCGGGGTGCTGACATTCGACCGCACCAGCGATTCGCCGGTCGGCGTGTTCCCCGAACGCCGCGCCCACCAGCGCACGCACGCGCTGGCCGACGTGTGGGACAATTTCGGCTTCGACCCGGCGACCGGCAAGGCGATGATCGCGGCGGCGGGCATGACCGCGCGCAAGTACCGGCTCGACCGGAACGAGGTGGACGAGGTGGCGTTCGTGCGTCACCAGCAGTACTTCGAGGCCAGATCGTCGGGCTTCCTCGACCGCGTGCTGGTCCCCTTCGACATGCTCAACGTGTCGGGCCGCTCCATGGGTGGCGTGACCGATGACCTCGGCGTGCGTCAGATCTCGCTGGCAGCCCTCCGGGCGCAACGCGAACTGGACACCTGCGTCACGGGCGGCACCCAGACCCACGCCTCGGACGGCATGGCCACGCTGCTGGTGACGACCGGGGAGCGGGCGCGCGAGCTGAGTCCCCGGCCGGAGATCGTCATCCGCTTCGTCGCCAAGACTGAGGCCCGCACCGAGCCGAGCCTCATGCCGGAGGCGCCCGCCTTCGCCGTGCGGCGGCTGCTCGAGCGCACCGGACTCACGATGGACGACATGGCCGTGGTCAAGAATCACAATCCGTTCGCGGTGAACGACGTGGTCTTCACCCGCGTCACCGGCTACGACTGGCGCAGGATGAACCGCACCGGGTGCTCGCTGGTGTGGGGCCATCCCCAGGGCCCGACCCTCACGCGCTCGCTCATCGAGGGGCTCGAGGAAGCCGTATCGCTCGGGGGCGGCTACGTGCTGGTGTTCGGCTGCGCCGCCGGCGACGTGGGGATCGCGGCGCTGTTCGAGGTCACGGAAGGAGCCGGACGATGAGCGGCGCCCCCTCCGTAGGGTCTCTGAAGGGGGAACACGCCCCCCTGCTCGATCGCGAGCGCGGCGGCGTGCGCGCGCTGCGACAGCCGACGCTCGAGACCCTCGGCCTCGGGGGCGTTCTGGAGATCTTCCGCCGCGGGGCACTCCCGGTGCGGACCGAGGAGCTGGTCGAGCGCGTGTTCGGCCCAACGTCGGAGCGCGGGGCGCTGGTCATCTCGGGCGCCAACGGAATCGTCGGCGCGGGCAAGACCATGCAGCTCGGCTCGCGACTGGCACCCTACGGCGTGCGGATCGCGACGCTCGACTTCCCCGGCGCCCCCGACGGCATCGGCCGCCAGTATCCGGGGCTGGTGCAGGCGTTCGGTCGCGAGACCGCCGACCGCGTCATGAGCGGAATCGTCCGGCTGACCTACGACGGGCGCACGCTGCCCGCCGAGCTGGCCGCGCTCAAGCCCCGCTTCCTGCTCGAGGCCATCCCCGAGATCCTTGAGGCGAAGACGGCGCACTACCGGTTGTTCCGCGAGGCGTTCCCCGGCATCGAGATCCGTTCGGTCACATCGGGCTTCCCCGCCTCCGAGCTGGGGGTCGGGATCGCCCACCCGGCGTTCCCGCACGAGATCAACAAGGTCTGGGAGACGGTCGAGCCGGCACCATCGGCCGTCACCCAGCTGCTGTGGTCGCTCGGGCTGATCCCGGTGCCGGTCAGCGACCACTGGTCGTTCGTCCTCGATGTGCTGTTCTGCGGCGTGACGCTGGCGGGACTCCGCCACCACCGCCGCACCAACATGCCCTTCTGGAAGATCGACAAGCTGACGCGCCGGTTGATCGGCGCCAACCCGTTCCGCGCGCACGATGCGATCGGATCCAGGGGCGCCGATTTCCTCACGTGGTCCTGCCTGCACCATCTGTCCGAGGTTTACGGCGAGCTCTTCAGGCCCACGCCCGAGTTGACCGAGCGCAAGGAGACCGGACAGGCCTGGTACCCGCCCGATCACTTCCGACCGGTCGTGGACTGGACGCTCTCCGAGGCCGAGCACGAGGCGTTCCGTGTCGCCCAGCTGGGCCCGCTGTTCCAGATGACGAGTCTGCTGCTGCACGAGCGCCGCGCGCATCCGGCGATCATGAACGCGATCGGTGAGCTGTGCGCCCAGTTCCGCACGGGAGTCCTCGCCCAGATGCGCTCGCTCGGTCCCGCGGCGGTGCGATCGACCGTAGAGGCGTATCACCGGGTGCATCCCGAGGCCGCCGCGGGAGCGTGGCACCCGGAGGCGCTGGAGCGCATGGAAGGCCCCGACTGGGAGCAGCTCTACGTCAACGCCGAGCACGACGGCACGGTCGGCGTGGTCACCCTGAGCCGAGAGAGCTACTCGTGGGAGGTGGATCGCGAGCTGAACCGCGCGCTGGACTGGCTCAAGGCGCAAGGCATCCGCCGCGTCATCGTGACCGGCGATTTCCACCTCTCCACCCAGATGGTGGGGGCCGACACGTCCGACTTCTTCGCTGCCTTGGACGATGTCCAGGCCGGGCTCGCCATCACGAGCGGCTGGCCTGCGACGGCGCGGCGGCTGCACGACGAGTTCGCGGTCTCGGTGGGGTTCGTCCCCGGCAAGCGCCTGCTGGGCGGGATGCTCGAGCTGCTCATGCACTGCCACCACCTGGTGGCGGTCGAGGACGCGCGTCTCGGCTGGCCCGAAGTGACGCTGCCGGTCGTGCCCGGAATGGAAGGATGTCACTGGCCGTTCCGGCGCGCCCCGCGCGAGCAGTGGCCGCGGCTGCTGAGCATGCTGCTCACCGGCGAGACGGTGCGGGCGCGCGACGCGGTCGGCTGGCTCGCCGATCACGCTGGGCCGATGGACGAGGCGCTGCGCATCGCGTGGACGCTGGCCATCGCCGGCGAGCGCGCGGTGCCGCGACGCGGCCTCGAAGCGGGACGGCTCGAAGGGGTGACCTCCCAGCTCGCGGGCACGCCTGAGCCCGGCAGCGCGGGCGAGGCCGACGTGCGGCGGGCTTTTCTCCAGTGCATCGAGGACTCCTGCCGCGCGACCGTGGCCGATGCCCTCATGGTGCAGGCTCGCCACGCCGCCGGGTTTCTGGCGTCCCCCGCCTGCCGGGGCGGCCGCGTCGGCGCGGAGCGCGCGCGGACGATGGGCGTCTGAGACCGGGTGGGCCGGGAGCCGCCTAGCCTGGACTATTCATGACCCGCGGCCTGCGAACGCGATCTGGCGTCCGTCC
>JBKJXJ010000480.1:0-8484 GCA_046716125.1 Candidatus Eiseniibacteriota bacterium | reverse complement strand
GAAGCTCGGCCGTCCATTCGGGAGCAGCGAGAGCTGGATGAGCCTGGCCTGGGCGAACAGATCCTCCAGGTCGCGGCGCTTGCGGTGCTGGCCGAACGCGTAGTGAAGCGAGGTGAGCGCCGAGGCGAGCTGCGGGGGCGAAGGGGCGGCGTGAAGCTCCCCCGGGGCGGCAAGGAACAGCGCCATGAGGAGGACGTCGTCCTCGCTCGCGGGCACCAGGCCGACGCGGCCGCCCTCGGTCTCGCCCGCCCACGGCAGGTCGGGGATGTCGCGGGTCTCCCCGGCAAGCAGCCGCCGGCTCAGCTCCGTCGCCAGGTCCGGACGCCCGGGCCCCCAGCGCTCGAGCAGTTCGAGATCTACGTCCGAGCGGCGATACAAGTGCGCCGTGGTGAGCCCGAGGGGCCGGCCGAGCTTGTCGAGCACGCGTCGGACGTACCGCGCGGCAAAGACCTCCGACGAACCTCGCGGCTCGAGTCCATCGAACACCGCCTCGATGCGTTTGTAGAGCTGCTTGGGCTCCAGCACGTTCAGTTCTGTTCTCCAGGGTGCGTCGGTGAGGTCGGTGATGAGGGCCTCCGTGGTGCGGCGTAGACTACAGCTTCCGGGACGAATGCGGCCGGAGGAGGCTAACGAGGGGGCGTGCGGGCGTCCAGGCAAGGTTGGGTAAACGGACGCGGGCCATGGAATAGGGCCCGCGAAAAGGGGCTATTCGCCGTCAGGGCGGAGGGGTAGCCTTGATGTGAGGGACCCACGCTTCAGATCATCCGACCACGGAGGATGTGCCCAGAGCCCCTGGCGACCCTTCTTCACCGCTCAATTCAAGAGGTGGCCGATGTGTAAGGCGCTGCTCGTGGCGGGCGCACTGCTCGCCCTGACCTCGACGCCAGCGTTTCCGGTAGGCCTCGAGCTCGCGTGGAATCATTGCTATGGCCAGGCCGGCGCGCAGGGGATGAGGACTTCGGCCTGCACGGTGAACACGGGCTCACAGACCATGATCGCGTCGTTCAGGCCGCCTGTCGGAGTCAACAAGCTGGAAGGGATCGAGGCTTACATCGACTTTCAGGTCCAGGGTGGTGTGCTGCCCTGCTGGTGGAACTTCGCCGCGGGCCAGATGCGGAACGCCCAGCTCACGTCCCTTCCGGTCTCGCCCACGGACACGAACGGGAATCCACTGGTCCTCTGCGACAACCACTACTTCCTGAATCATGGCGCGACGGGCGGCGGTTGGATGACAGTGACCGGACCTGACCGCGGGCACTTGCGGGGTCTTGTGACCATTCCGGCAGGCACGGGCGCGTCGGTTTCGCCGGATGCACAGGAGTATGGCATCGGCTTCCGGATCGCGAACGGCAACACGGTGCCTGCCGCGAGCTGCCAGGGTTGTGTACAGGGTGCATGCTTCATGCTGGAGATGATGAGGCTCTATTCGCCCGGTCTGCCCGACGTCGTTCTCATGAGCCCAAACCCGGGTTCGGACAACTACGTAACTTGGCAAGGGAATGCGGCGGCAACCCAGTGCCCCGGTACTGGGCCCCCGCCGCCTCCCGTCCCCGTGCTCCAAAGCACGTGGGGCGCGATCAAGAGCATCTACCGATAAGGTCGACGCAGAGCCTCTAAGGGAAGATCCCCCGCACCCGCGTCGCCTCCGCCACCCGGTCCACCGCCAGCACGTACGCGCCGATCCGCAGGCTGCACTGGTGCCTGGTCGCCATGGCGGCGACGGCGGCGTAGGCGCGCTTCATGTAGACCTCGAGGCGCTTGTTGACCTCGTCCTCGTCCCAGAAGAACGACGAGAAGTCCTGCACCCACTCGAAGTACGAGACCGTCACGCCACCCGCGTTGGCCAGGATGTCGGGGATCACCGTGCGCCCGCGTTTGAACAGGATATCGTCGGCCAGCGGCGTGGTCGGGCCGTTGGCGGCCTCGGCGATGATCTTGGCCCGGATGCGCGCGGCGTTGGTCGCGGTGATCTGATTCTCGAGCGCCGCGGGCACAAGGATGTCCACCGGCAGCTCGAGGAGCTGCTTGTTCGTGACCGGCTTGCCCGACGGGAACGTCTTGAGGCTCTCACCGCCCGCCTTGTGCTTCATCAGCTTCGCCGGGTCGAGGCCCTTGGTGTCGTAGACGCCGCCCTTCGAGTCCGAGGCCGCCACGATCTTCGCGCCCTCCTCGTCGTGCAGCAGCGCGGCGAGGTGGCTGCCGGCGTTGCCGTAGCCCTGGATCGCGACCTTGGCGCCCTTGAGCGACATCTTGCGCGCCTTGCACGCCTCGCGCAGCACGTATTGCACGCCTCGCGCGGTCGCCTTGTCGCGCCCCTTCGAGCCGCCCAGCGCCAGCGGCTTGCCGGTCACGACGCCGAGCGATGTCGAGCCCTTGGTCATGCTGTAGGTGTCCATGATCCACGCCATGATCTGGGGATCGGTGTAGACGTCGGGTGCCGGGATGTCCTGGTCGGGTCCGATGAAGGGGAGGATCTCGCTGGTGTAGCGCCGCGTGAGGTGCTCGCGCTCGTTCTCGGAAAGCTTGTGCGGGTCCACCGCGACGCCGCCCTTGCCGCCGCCGAACGGCAGGTCGAGGCACGCGCACTTCCACGTCATCCACGACGCCAGCGCCTTCACCTCGTCGAGGGTCACGTCGGGGTGGAACCGGATCCCGCCCTTGGCCGGGCCGCGCGACATGTTGTGGACGACCCGGTGCCCGGTGAACACGTTGTAGGTGCCGTTATCCATGCGCACCGGGATCGAGACCGTGAGGATGCGCTTGGGCGTCGCCAGGATCGCCCGCATGCCGTCGTTCAGGTTCAGGAGGTCGGCGGCTTCGTGGAAGTAGGTCAGCGCGATCAGGAACGGGTTGAGGTTCTCGCGGGGCATGATTCCTCCATCGGTGGGATGAGGCGATCAATGGCGAGGTTGGCCGACAGCCTGATACGCGAAGCGGATGTTCTCCTGGTGGAACGTCCCGGTCGGATAGGTCGCGGAGTCCCGGCCAGTGTAATCCATCGCCGCGAGCGCCTCCTGCGCGCGCTCGAGCGTCTCTCCGCGCGCGACCGCCTCCTTCACGCCCTGTTCGATCGCGTCGAGGTAATCAAGATCGGTCTGGAATCGCGCCAGCACATCCTCGCGGCCTTCGGCGATGCTGCCGTGCCCGGGGACGAGCGTCTCGATCGCGCCGTGCTCGGCGAGCACCCGCAACGCCTCGAGCGTCTCGCGGTAGGGAGCGCACGGCCCGTCGAGGATCGGCGGCTCGATGTCCGAGAGCATGTCGGCGGCGATCAGCAGGCCGAGGTCGGCCACGTGGCAGGTGAGCTGGCTCGTGCTGTGCCCGGGTGCGTCGCGCAGCACCAGCCGCCAGGGATCGAGGCGTATGAAGCGCAGTCCGCTCACGGCGACGTCGGGCTTGAACGGGGCGAAGGTGTGCGCCCAGCCCTCCCCCTCGGCTGCGGCCACCGCCTCGGCCTCCCGCACGATCGTGTCGCGCTCACTCCGCACTTCGGTGGCGAAGCGGTCGTGGGCGAGCGTCTGCGCGCCGGGCCACCACGGTCGCCCCAGGACGTGGTCCCAGTGCGCGTGGGTGAAGAACAGGGTGATCGCCGCGGGGTCGACCTCGCCGACCGCGCGGGCGAGATCGTCCAGCTCCGAAGGCAGCACCCCGGGATCCACGATCACGGCGTGCTCGGGGTCGAGCAGCACCACCGAGTTCATCGCGTACGCCCGGCTCTGGCGGACGAGCACGCCGTCGCCGAGGTCGGTCCAGGCGACGACCTCCGCATTCATGCGCGTCCGCCCGACATGGCTACTGCGCAGGCGCCACGATGCGGCCGGCGATGATCTCGAGCCGGAGCGAGTCCACGATCGCCTTCGCCCGATCGGGGATGCGCGCCTTGTTGCGGGCGTCATACACCCAGGTCACGCCCTCGTCGGCCAGGCCGAACACCTTGATGCCGCCCGACCAGTGGCCCTCGATGGTCTCGCGGATGGTGTCGAACACGGCCACGTCCACGCGCTTCACCATCGAGGTCAGGATGTGGTCGGGGGCCTCGTCGTGCTGGTCCGAGTCCACGCCGATCGCCAGCCGCCCCTTCTCGCGCGCCGCCTCGAACACGCCCAGGCCGGTCGAGCCCGAAGCGTGATAGATGATGTCGGCGCCCTGGTTGTACTCGGCCAGCGCCAGCTCCTTGCCCTTGGTCGGGTCCTTGAATGCCGAGCCGGTGCTGCCGGCATACTTGACGATGACCTGGGTCTTCGGGCTCACCGCCCTGACCCCCGCGACGTAGCCGGCCTCGAACTTCTTGATGAGCGGGATCTGCATGCCGCCCACGAAGCCGACCTTGCCGGTGGTCGAGACCAGTGCGGCGAGCGCTCCGACCAGGAAGGAGCCTTCCTCTTCCTTGAACTTGAGCGCGACGAGATTGGCCGGCAGCGAGTCGCCCGGGTTCACGGTGTAGTCCACGCACGCGAACTTCTTGTCGGGGAACTCGAGCGCGAGCGCCTTGATGTCGTCGGTGAACAGGAATCCGACGCCGAAGATGAGCGCGGCGTCGCCGGCGGCGAGTTGCCGCATCGCCGCCTCGCGATCGGCGCCCTCGCCGGTCTCGAGCGTGCGGAACGTGATGCCCAACTCCTGCTGCGCGCGCTCGAGCCCCGCGTAGGCCTGGTCGTTGAACGACTTGTCGCCGCGCCCCCCGACATCGAACACCAGCCCGATGACGGGCTTGGGAGCCCCGGTGGAAGCGGGCGGCTCAGCCTTCTTTGCGCACGCTGCCGCCAGCAGGGCTAGCGCGGCGGCTGCGGCGACGGCGACGACGAATCGGCGTGACCTCATGGGAACCTCCGGTGGACAGCGCCGTCTCGGGCGCCGAGACCTGCGAACCCAACTCGTAGCAGCGGCGGCAGCGCGCCTCGTAGAGATCGGCGCCGCCCACGACGACGCGACCGCTGCGTTTCTTCTTGCGATAGGTGCGGTTGGCGGGCGAGCCGCATACGACGCAGATCGCCAGCGTCTTGGTGATGTACTCGGCGATCGCGAGCAGCTGTGGCATGGGCTCGAACGGCCGGCCCGCGTAGTCCTGATCGAGCCCGGCGACGATGACCCGCTTGCCGCGCCGCGCCAGCCGCTCGCACACCTGGATGAGCCCCGGGCCCAGGAACTGGCCCTCGTCGATGCCGATGACCTGTGCCTCGTGGGCGTAGCGCAGGATGTCCTTGGCTTCCTTGACCGCGCGCGAGGGGATGCGCAGCTCGCTGTGCGAGACGATGGCGTCCTTGGCGTAGCGGTCGTCGATCACGGGCTTGAAGATCTCGACCCGCTGCCGGGCGATCTGCGCGCGGCGCAGGCGCCGGATCAGCTCTTCGGTCTTGCCGCTGTACATGCTCCCGACGATGACTTCGATCCACCCGGCACTCGGCAGGGCGTGCGGCGTGGGCTCGGTCATGGGGCGCGGACAATAGCGAAGCGGATGAGGGCGGGCAATGCGAAGCGGGCTATGGGGTCCCGGGCGCCCGCCCGCTCAGCGAACGATGGCGCCGCGTGCGGTCGCGGTCCGGCCGGCATGCCTCAGGCGCAGCGTGTACACGCCGGCCGGGAGTGAGCCCGATCCGCCCACGGCGACCTGATGCGGACCGGCCCCGAGCGGCCCCAGCTGCTTGGTCGTGACAACCCGTCCCTGGACGTCGATCAGGTCGAGGGCGGCTCCACTCTCGTCGAGCAGGGTAAGGGAGACGACCCACCCGCTCGCTGAAGGGTTCGGGGAGAGCACTCCCAGGCCGAACGCCGCGGATGGGATGTCCACCCACACTTCGCCTGCGTACTCCGTCTCACCCGACTGGACGATCTCGAGGCGATAGCCATAGCGGCCGCCCGCTCGCACCGCGCGATCCTCGTACTCGATCCGCCCGGTCCCATCGGGCAGCACCGACCGCTCGGCGGTCCAATCTCCCTCGACGGTCCGCTTGGAGACATTCACCACGCCCGCGAGCGGTTCCCCGAGCTGCCACGCGATCTTGACGCGATCCGCGTCCACCTCGGTCGAGGCCACGGAGAGCGACACGGGAACCGGTCCTCCCGGGCCGAGCCGGTATGCATAGATGTCAGGCGAGCCGTTGCGATAGTCCTCCCAGCAGACGAAGGCGCCACCCACGGCGTCGGAGACGAGCTGAAGCGCCTGTTGAGCGCCGTAGGCCGTGCAGACCGGGAGGCCGCTGGCTGGCCATCCCGCGACGCCGGGTCCATTGGGACCGATGCGCTGCGCGTAGATGTCGAACGCCTCGACCCAGGCGAGGAAGGCGCCCCCGAAGCCGTCCTGGATGACGGGACCTTGCTCCTGAACTCCGGGCGCATCGGACACCGCGTTTCCGGATGCCGACCATCCTGCGGCCGGGAGCCCGCCGGCGTCGAGTCGCAACGCGTAGATGTCGGGTTCAGAGGAGTTCCGCGTGTCGCGCCATGTGAGGAAGACACCCGACGCGCCGTCACCGACGATGCTCGGCAAGGCCACCGCCGTGCCGAAAAACGGCTGGCAGCGCGGCGCCCATCCGGTGACGTACTGCCCCGAACCATCGAGCTTCACCAGGGAGCGCTGCGTTGGGGTGTTGGTGAAGTATGGCCTCTCCGTGAAGCCGACGACTGCCCCGCCCGTGGGGTCGGGGTATAGGGAGAGGGGACCGTTGGTCTCCAAACCGGAGGTGCACTGAAGACCTGCCACGGAGGTCGCGACACCGTTCGCGTCCAGGTGTATGAAGTAGCCGTAGGCATGGGTCGAGCCCGGGGCTGACGCGTAGAAGCTGTACGCCAGACTCAGCCCGTCTTGCCCGTCGGGGCCGATGGAGAACCCGATGATCCCGTTGGTGCCGGCCACGACCCTGCCATTCTCGGGCCACCCGGTCGCCACGGCGCCGGAGGGAAGGACGTGGTGAAGCCGGACATCAGTCCTGAAGCGAGGTACCCCATGCGCGTCGGTGGTCTCATAACTGTGAATCCAGTGCACGAAGGCGCCACCGGCGCCGTCAATTAGAAGGGCCGCCGTGCTCGGAGTGTTGACGAAGGAGAGGTACTGTCCGCCGGTGGGCCAGCCGGCGGCCACCGCTCCGCTCCCCGTCACGCGCAGCAGGTAGAACCCGGATGGCGGGCCACTGCTGCGCAGGCCGACGTAGACGCCGCCGGCATCGTCGCTGCAGATGCGCGGCGGGCCGTCGTAGCACGGCCCTCCAAGCGCGATCCCGCCTACCGGCCACCCGGCTGCGGGCTGCCCATCGGGTCCCACTCGCTGCAGGAAGACGCGCTGCGGAAGGTTCGTGTCATTCCAGGCGATGAACACACCGCCCTGGCCATCCTCGACCATCGCTGGGTAGCGCTGGCTCCCAGTGGCGGTCGTCACGGGCACACCATTCTCGGGCCACTGGGCTCGCGCCGGGGTGGGGGTTAGCGCAAGGACGAGCGACAGAACCAGGTACCCGGGGCGATGCGTGCGGTTCATGGGCGTCCCCGATGCGATGGCGCGGCTCGAGGGAGGATGGTAGTCCCGGGTTGCACCGGGGTCCATCGCGAAAGGGTCGCGGGTGTTCCTGCCTCTCAAAACGGCGTCCCGGCCACAAACTCGACCAGCGTGCACCCGGTCTGTTCCGGCTCCACGATCAGCAGCGGCTGCCCCCGCCCAGCTCGCAGGAACCTCACGCCGCGGCGCCGGAGCTCTTCCGCTGCGCGCGAGAGATCGTCCACCTCGAGCGTCAGGCCCAGCCACCGGGATCCGCCGTCCGCCAGCCACGGGGCGGCCAGGCCGTCCGGATCCACCGGCTCGATCAAGCGCAGCGCCCCATGCTGGAGTCGGACTTCCCGGGCCCGGGCGCCGAGCCAGGGGATGTCGAACGGCCGCCCGAACGAGAGATGGACACCCGGCCATGCGCCCGCCGCCCGGTTCGCCCCAGCCCGGGGGACAACAAGCGCTGGCATGGCGCCCTCCACGGGTCTAGGATGGCGCACGTTCGGGGGCACGGGTGACTTCATCTTCGCCCAGTCCGATCTCGCGCCGGTGGACCCCACCCACCGCGTCGCCCGAGTCCCCGCGGCCTCACGGCACGCCTCCGCCTGCGCGGGGGCGATGGATGCGTCGGGGGTGGCGATGCGCGACCTGACCCTGGGACGGGATCTGCTCGGCGACCTGAACGTGGTCACCGACCGCGAATGGCTGGTGACCAACGGCATCGGCGGTTTCGCCTGCGGCACCGTGAGCGGTGCGCTCACCCGCCGCCAGCACGGCCTGCTGGTCGCCGCGCTCGAGCCGCCCCTGTGCCGCGTCCTACTGCTCGCCAAGCTGGACGAGCGCGTGGGTGAGGACGGCGACCAGGTGGAGCTCTCGACCGACGTGTGGGCGACGGGCACGGTCGAGCCCCGGGGCCATCGCCACCTGCTCTCGTTCCACCTCGAGGGTTCGGTGCCGGTCTGGACCTGGGCGGTCAAGGGCGCGCGCCTCGAGAAGCGGGTGTGGATGGA
>JBKJXJ010000479.1:0-4602 GCA_046716125.1 Candidatus Eiseniibacteriota bacterium | reverse complement strand
CGGCGTGACGTTCCGATCCCGGCCGCGGCGTCCACGCCGCCGGCGCGGCGCGCTTCGCACCCAGCGCCTGAGACAACCGCGTTCCACCGCCGCGTCGTCCTCATCGCCTTCGCCCTCTCCGGTGCTCTCGCGATGATCTACGAGCTGGGTTGGACTCGGCGCCTGGCGACCCTGCTCGGCTCCTCGGTTTATTCGTTCACCCTGCTGCTCGTCACGTTCCTCGCCGGCCTCGGGCTGGGCTCGCTGGTGGTGGCGCCGCTCCTCAGGCTGGTGCGAAACCCACTGCACGCGCTGGCGGCAGCACTCGGATTCGCCGGCGTCGCAGCCCTCGCCGGCACGGCGCTCCTCAACGCCGTGCCGGGCATGCTTCGCGATCTCCTGCTCGCGCACCAGCGCGAGCCGCAGGCCATCCTGGCCGGTCAGCTCGGGCTCGCGGCGCTCGTGCTGCTGCCGGCCGCGCTGTTCATGGGGGCGGTGTTCCCGCTCGCCGCGCGGGTGGTGCACCGCGCGGGGGAGGGCGGCGGGCGCGCGATCGGGAATGTCTACGCCGTCAATACCGCGGGGACGGTGCTCGGCGCCGCGGGCGCCGGACTGTTCCTGCTCCCCGGGCTCGGCACGCTCGTCGCGCTCAACGCGGCGGCCTGGACGCATGTCGCGCTCGGGATGATCCTCGCCCTCATCGCGCCCGGCCGCTGGCCGTTTCGCATCGGCATCGCCGCGGCCATCGCCCTCGCCGCGGCCGGCATCCGCTTCACCGCGCCGGAGCCCGATCTCCATCGTCTCAACTACGGCGTCGTGAGCCTGCTGCGCGACATCGACCGCGGCGTGGGGCCGCCGCAATCCTTGAAGGAGGTGGAGGGGCGGGAGTCCGGCCCGCTGCGAATCCTGTCGATGGTGGAGGGTCGCACCGCCTCGGTCGCGGTCGTGAGCCGGTGGGACCAGCGGCAGCTCGTCATCAACGGCAAGGTGGACGCGAGCAGCGGCGACCCGACCGAGGTGCTCCTGGGACAGCTCCCGATGATCCTCGCCGACTCGTCGCGCCGCGTGCTCGTGATCGGCTATGGCTCGGGCATCACGACCCATTCGGTGCTCACCCATCCGGTCGGGCGGGTCGAAACGGTCGAGATCGAGCCCGCCGTGGTCGCGGCCGGCCGGTTCCTCGCCGACCTGAACGGCCAGGATCGGCCCGACCCGCGCAGCGTCGTCCATCTGGAGGATGGCCGCACCCACCTCGCCTACACCCGTGCGACGTACGACGTCATCATCTCCGAGCCCTCCAACCCCTGGATCGCGGGCATCAACAACCTCTTCACCGCCGAGTTCTACGCGCTCGTGAAGCAGCGGCTCGCACCCGACGGACTCTTCTGCCAGTGGCTGCACGGCTACGACATGTCGCGCGAGACCATGGCGTCGCTCCTTGGCACCCTCGGCGCGGCGTTCCCGGGCGCCGAGGTCTACAAGCAGAACCTGGATTTCCTGGTGATCTGGCAGCGCGCGGGCGCGTTCCCGAGCCGCGCCAGGTTCGAGCGCGCGTTCAACAGCCCGGCGGTGCGCGCCGATCTGGCGCGGATGGGCTTCGTCCGCGCCTCCGACCTGTTCGCGCTCTATCTGGGGCCGATCGAGATGGTGGCTCCGGCCGACTGGACGCCCAACACGGATGACAATGGTCTGGTCGAGTTCCGCGCACCGCTCGACCTGCTGCGCCGCGGGGGACCGGATGCGTGGATGACACCGCCGGTCGCGGCACTGAGAGTCGAGCGCTACGATCCGGGCGCGAGCCGGGCGTTCGCGCTCGCGATCCTGGCCGAAGGGGTGGCACGACGACGCGACCTGGACCGTATGCGCGACCTCGAGTCCGCGCTCGCGGCCGAGGGCGCCGAAGCCCAGGCGGCGGCGCTCCGCGAGGCGATCGTTCGTGCCGAGGCCGGCCGCGCCGCCGGGCCGCGGGTGCGCGAACTCATGCGCCAGAGTGACGCCGCATTCGAAGCCCGCGATCTCCCGCGCGCCGAAGCGCTGCTGGCCCAGGCGGGCCAGCTCGATCCCGACGACCCCGACCTGCTGTTCCGTCTGGGGAATCTGCAGGCGCAGCTCGGGAACCCGGAGATCGCGGAGCGCGCCCTGCGCGCGGCGCTCGTCGCCCGTGAGGAGCAGCTGGTGTGGCGGATCGGAGCGGGTGAGCCCTATCAGGCCGAGCTGCTTCTCGGCATCCTCACCAGCGCGCGCGGCGCCTTCGATGAGGCCATCACCCATCTCGAGCGGGCCCGCGACCTGAATCCCTATCAGACCGGCGCCCGTGTCGGGCTGGCCGCGACCCTTGAGGTCATGGGCAGGCTCGACGAGGCCCGGCGTGAAGTGGCGGCGGGGCTCGCCGTGGATCCCAGGGACGAGCGGCTGCTCGAGCTGGAACGCAGGCTCCGGCCCTCCCCCTGATCCGGGCGGCGCTCGTCGTCGGGAGGAGCGCTCGTGTATCGTGCCGCGATGCCGATCGCGCTCGACCACGTCCTCGCTGTCGTGCTGGTGGTCCTGTTCCCGTTGCGCTCGGCACTCTTCGGCTACCGGCGGCTGAGCCGCGCCGAACCCTCCGACGTCCCGCGCGTCCGGTTGTGGCTCTATCGCCAGGGGATCGCCATCCAGTGGGCGCTCGCCGCCGCCGCCGTCGTCCTGTGGGCTTGGCAGGGTCGCTCGTGGGCGGCGCTTGGCGTCGTTCCGCGGCTCACCTGGGGGATGATCGGCGTGACGGTGGGCTTCGCCGTCATCGTCGGATTCATCCTCGCCCAGCGCGGCAAGGCGCTCGAGGACGACGAGGCGCTCGAGCGGCTGCGGCATCAGATGCGGAACATCGAGCGCATGATGCCGCGGAGCGACGTGGAGATGCGCTGGTTCAACGGGCTGTCCGTGACCGCCGGCGTGTGCGAGGAGCTGCTCTATCGCGGCTATCTGCTCTGGTACCTCGGTCACTGGCTCGCGCTGTTGCCGGCCGTGCTCGTAGCGAGCCTGGTGTTCGGCGTCGGCCACGCCTACCAGGGCCCGCGCGGCATCGCGATCACCACGTTCGTGGGGATGTTCATGAGCGCCATCTTCCTGCTGACCGGGTCGCTGGTGGCCTGCGTCGTCATCCACGCGCTCATGGACCTGCACGCGGGCCACATGGCGCGAGCGGCGTTCTCGCGCGAGCGGGAGGAGGCGGCGCCCGACTTTGCTGGACCGTCCACCGTCGCGGAGCCTACAAAATGAGGACGAGGGCCGCGGCCGGAACTGAGGTGACCGCATTGGCCGGGACGACCCGCGGTGTTAGGCTTGGGAAGTCCTAACCACCCGGCCGCTCGAGCTTCGCCCATGTTGTTCAGTCCGGGACGTCCCCTCATGAGAGCAACGCCTCCGAGCCGCTCCATCCGTTCGCCGCTCGCGGCGTGTGCCCTCGCCGGCCTGATGATCCTCATGGGGACAGCGCCTGCGCGCGCACAGTTCGGTCCCGACCTTCGGCTCACCGGTCCGCCCGCCATCGTGAGCCAGACCGCGAGGAGCCACGCTTGGTCGGTGGCGACCGATGACGCCGGGAACGTCCACGTCGTCTACTTCGATACGCGCAACGAGGGCCTCGGCGACATCCCGCCGTTCTACCGGCGCTACGACCTCGCCACCGCGACCTGGAGCGCCGAGCTGCGGGTGCCCGGCTTCCCCGCGGCGAACGCGCGCTACGTCGCGATCAACGCGGACTGCAAGGGACAGGTCCACGTCGCGTGGGTCCATACCGTCGCAGGCGACCGGCACTACCTCTATTACCGGAAGCGCTCCGCTGCGGGTGCGTGGGGGCCGGATGTCGTGCTCCAGTCGCGACCAACCGATGTCTGGGACGTGCGCGACCCGGCGGTCGCGACCGATCAGGACGCGAACGTCTACGTGGTGTGGGCCGAGGGACAGAAGAATCTACAGGGCGACCACGTCTACAACGTCGTGTTCCAATGGCAGGATGGGGGGACCGGTTCCTGGATATGGCCGCAGGCGGTCACCGGGTACGCCGCCGCCACCGATCCCGCGCCCGGCGCCCGGGCGCCGAGCGTCGCCGCCCACCACCGGCTCCTCGGCCCGGGTTCGATCGCCCACGTCGCGTGGGCCGACCATCCGAGCGGCCAGGTGCGCTACCGCGCCATCCGATGGGCTCCGGGCGCGATCCCGGCGCTGCGCGGCACCGTGTCGCTGCCGCTCGGGATCGGGGCGGGCCCTCCATCCATCGCCTCGCGCTGCGAGGAGGTCCAGGTCGCGTGGTCCGATCCGGGCGCCGGAGTCATCCAGCATCGCAACGGGGAGATGGCGTTCACGGCCGCCGAGACCACGTCGTTCGCCCCGGCGGTCCCGACCGGTCTCATCGGACAGAGCCCGAGTATCGGGGTGGATGGTCTCGGCAATGTGGAGCTGGTGATGCTGAGTGGCGGCGCGGTGACCGAGAGTCATCGCGCCTGGCTGACCGGCGCCTGGTCCGCGCCGGCGCTGGTGTCGGACCCCGGGGCGGTCCCGGGCGATCCTTCGATCGCGGTGGACACGCGCGGCGCGGTGCAGATCACTTCGATCAAGGGTGACGCTCAGGATACATTCAGCCGCGGG
>JBKJXJ010000478.1:0-2925 GCA_046716125.1 Candidatus Eiseniibacteriota bacterium | reverse complement strand
GCCATCGCCCGGCAGGCCATCTGGCCCTTCGGCGGCATCGCGCAGTTCTCGGGAGATTTGCAGTACAGCAACGGGGGTCCGTTCGCGACCGGCGTCCTGACCGGGCAAACCGGGCCGATCGTCGACGCGCCGCTCACCCTGTCGGCCAACTTCCCGGTGAACACCCCCTTTTCGATCGAGCTCCGCGTCGAGGCCGGCGGCACGGGCTACGGCAACTTCTCCACGAATCCCGGCCTCACCGAATGCGATGCGGGTGGCGAAGCCCTCGATGCGAATGGCGCTGGTTTCCGTCTCGTCTCGTTGAACGATCAGGTCATGACGCTCCCGGAGGGCTACACGCTCGACGCGCCGAGCTGGGGCATCGTCAACAACCGGGGCCCGCTGGTCGCGGTGGGCGACACGCCGACGTCGGTCCGGCTGGGCCTGCGGCTCGCGGGCGCGAACCCGTTCGCCCGCGAAGCGCGCATGACCCTCGACCTGCCGCGACCCGGTTCGGCGCGCGTCGCCGTGCTCGACATCGCGGGCCGCGCCGTCCACACGCTCGCCGACGGCTGGCTGCCCGCCGGTCGGCACGCCCTCGCGTGGGACGGTCGGGCCACGAACGGAGCCATCCTCCCGGCCGGGCTCTACTTCGTGCGCGGGGAGTGTGCCGGCGAACGGGCCACCGTGAGGATCGCCCGCGTACGCTGATCGCACCGGAGTGGCCTGCCCCCCTCGCGAGGCCACGACAGCTGAACCAGATGACGGTGCGGATCGAGGATGGACGGCCTGCTTCCCCTGCGCTGGTGCCCGTGAGGTAGATTCCGGGGTACAGATAGGAACTTCCTTGCGCGTGGAGCCGACTCTACGCCCGTCCCGGCGCCCCGGCCAGATCGAGTTCCGCCGTCTTTGGCCACGCCCGGTCCACCGCGCCACGCGTGCCGACGTCACCGCAGCCCGCGGCGGCGCCTCCGCCGCCCCCTGAGCCCACCTTCCCGCGCTCGCAGCACGCACCCGTCCCACCGCGATCGCGCGCACACCCGCTCGCCCTCGGAGGCTCGCACCTCTCCCATCCATCACGCTCGGGTGCGTCACCCCGGGGCCGCCGCCGCTCCCGCCCACGGTCCGGCCCGGGCGTCCACGCCGCGCCGCTCGAGATGCGCAAGGATGCGCCTCGCCACCTGCGGCTCGGTCACGAACCCGATGCTTCGCGCCTCGCCTCCGCAGCGCGGACACACGTCGACCCGGAACACCAGGCGCAACAGCTCCGCCCACCGCCGCCGTCGCGCCTTGAGCGCCGGCCAGCCCGCCTCAGGCTCCACCACCTCGGGCGGCTCGCCGCTCGCGCCCGCCAGCACCACGCCGCGCCTTCGCCACCACACGCGCCGCCGGGTCGCGTACGCCCCGACGTAGCGCACCCGCACCTCGTAGCGCTCCGGCACGTGATCCACCCAGCGCGCCAGGAACTCCAGCGCCGTCATCCGGTGCACCCCGGAGTAGGGGCCGTCGCTGCGGTCCGCGACCAGTTCCACCTCCGCCCGCTCCGCGTCGTAGCGTAATCGGGACTCAGCGACCGGGGCGCGGGCGCCGTAGCGCGCCACCCGCAGCAGCCCCTCGCGTTCCTCGATGCGCGGTCCGAGGTAGGCGCCGAACCCGGAATGCGGCCACCCCATCATCCCCGCCGCCGCGTCCTCATCGAGCCAGCCCACGCGCACGAACTCCGCCAGCACCGATCTCCGCCAGGCCTCCTCCAGCACCGCGGGCTCGGGCGCAGGCAGTGGCACGAACGTGCCGTCGCGCCGACACCCGAGGGCCGCTCGGCCTCGCCTACCACGAGGTCAACGCACTCGCCGACGCGCTTCGCCAGCAGCGGCTGGACGCGGTCGAGGCCCTGGGACTCCTGCGCCGGGTGATGGAGGCGATCGACGTCGCGGTGTTCACATTCGGACGAGGCCGGCCGGTTGAAGCTCCTCAACCGCGGCGGTGAAGCGCCCCTCGGTCTGCCCTCCGAGCGCGCGCTCGGCCTGAGCGCCGAGTCGCTGGGCCTGGCACCGGCGCTGGCGGGCGAGTCGCCACGCCTGATCGAGTTCGCGCTGCGCGGCCGCATGGGCCGGCTCGAGGCGCGCCACGGCAGCTATCGCTGGGAGGGTCTGCCGCACCGGCTCCTCGTCCTCACCGATCTCACGCGCTCCCTGCGCGAGGAAGAGCGGCTCGCGTCCCAGCGTCACATCCGCGTCCTGAGCCACGAGATCAACAACTCGCTGGCGCCGATCAAGTCCATTGCCGGCAGCCTGCGCGACGCGCTCGGCCGGGCGGGCGGGACGACCGCGGCGGCGGCGGATCTCAGCGAAGGGCTGGGCGTGATCGAAGCCCGCGCCGAGAGCCTCGGGCGCTTCATCCATGCCTATGCGCCCCTCACGCGGCTGCCGCGCCCGACGCCGCGCTCGAGACCGGCGGTGGCGTGCGGGTGAGCTGGACCCCGGAGGGCGGCTGGCTCAGGATCCAGATTGAGAACGACGGTCCCGGCATCGCCGATTCGGGCAATCTGTTCGTGCCGTGCTTCACGACCAAGCCCGGAGGCACCGGCATCGGGCTCGCGCTCTGACGCCAGATCGCCGAGGCCCACGGCCGCACAGTGACCCTCGGGAACCGCGACGGTGCGCGCGGCTGCATTGCCACCGTGCGCCTGCCGCTGCGAGGTCCGGCGGGATCATTGAGCGCGGAAAGGTCGAGTTGTGTCTCGCTAAACCGGCCGCCTTCGAGCCCCGTTCCCGTGTTCGCATCGGGCCGCGTGGCCGGGATCCGGGCAGCGACGGCTCGAATGCGCGGATTACCGTTCCTGTCGTCACGCGGCGGCCCTATCATCCAGTCGAGCGTGAGCCGGGCGCACGGCCACGCCCGGGTCCACCGTGCGCGACGGGAGGTTCTCATGCATCTTACCGACTC
>JBKJXJ010000477.1:0-6948 GCA_046716125.1 Candidatus Eiseniibacteriota bacterium | reverse complement strand
GGGCGTGACGTTGACCAGCGCCCCGTGCATGCCCTTGTGGATGCGGAAGGGATTGAGCAGTGCGGCGCCTCCCGAGCCGAACAGGTTGAGGAACGAGAAGTCCTTCTCCATCAGGAGTCCCCAGGTGAGCTCGAGCCCGAGCGTGACGCCGGATTCGAGCCTGAGGAGCGCGGCGGCACTGTCCTCGACCTCGCCCTTCTTCGACCGGTGGACGCTGGCGCTCACCGACTCGACCTTGGGCCCGCCCAGGATCCAGAGCGCCAGGTCAAGCTTCGGTAAGCCGAGCTCCAGGACGACGCCGCCGCCCGATTCGCGCTTCTGGCGGCGCCATTCGTCCGAGTCCCACTCGGTGCGCTGGCGCAGCCATCCGGCCTTGGCGTAATAGATGTCGCCCAGCTCGCCCTTGGCGACGAAGGTGCGCAGCAGCTGGCTGTCCGGCCGGAACCGATGCTGCACGGCGCAGGCCAGCACGCGGTCCGCCTTGCGCGCGGCCTTGACCATCGCCGCGGCCTCGGTCGCGCTGCGCGCGAGCGGCCGCTCGCACAACACGTGCTTGCCGGCCTCGAGTGCGGCCATCGCCATCGGAGCGTGCAGGAAGTTCGGCGTGCAGATGTCGATCGCGTCGATCGAGTCGTCGGCGAGGAGCCCGTCGATGCGGGCGGCGTAATGCGGGATCCCGAACTTCTGGGCGACGCGCGCGGCCTTCTCGGGATCCCGGTCGCACAGGGCGACCAGTTCGACCCCTTCGCTCTTGAGCAGGGCCGGGATGTGACTGATCTGGGCGGCGGCACCCACGCCCACGAGACCCACGCGGAGATTCTTGCGCGCCACGTTGCGTCCTCCCTGTCCACGTCGCTCTTCCTGAGATGTCGGGCGGGCAGTCTAGGATGGGCGTCTCAGAGCGTCAAGCGTTTCGCGGCGCGATGCGAGTGACGGCGACCCGCGGAGATGGCGGCGCGTTTCGCGCGCGTCAACGCATCACGACGATGCGACGGGAGAGGACGCGTCCGCCCGCCTCGAGCCGGGCGAAATAGACACCCGACGTCGCGACGCCGGGATCCCACCGTAACGCGTGACGGCCCGCCGTGAACGTCGCGTCCGCGAGCGTGGTGACGCGCCGTCCGCCTACGTCAAGGATCGTCACGCGCGCGCGCTCGTCGGCGGGAAGCGAGATTTGGAGATCTACGCCGCCCCGGGATGGGTTCTGACGCACGGCCAGGGCCCGATCCGCCGCGGTCGGCGAGGACTCGGCGGCCAGCACCGGGCCGGTGGCCACGATGTCGCGGATCACCACCTCGACCTCCTGCTGATCCGTCGGAGCATTGCCCGCGAACGCCCACAGATTGACGTGGAGCCGCATCCCTCCCGCGGCCGGGACGAGCGGCGAGACGAAGCTGCGTTCGCCGATCAGGTGTTCCGGCACCTCCGGTGTCAGGCGATGACCGTGCATCAGACGGAACGAGACCGCCCCCGGCGCCCAGTCGAGCTGATGTGTGGTGTAGGTGCCGCCGAGCGCATAGTTGAAGTCGTCCAGGTCCGACGGGCCGCAGGCCCCCGAGGCGTACGACACGAAGTGTCCGTTGGGTGCAATCGGGTCGCCGAACCGGCTCGATTCGAGGTCGAGCTCGTCCGGGCACGGATCCCCGGTGTCGCCCGCGGCATCGTCGTAGAGGAACACACCGAGCACGACGTTCGGGTCGAGCAGGTCGGTGCGCCCCACCAGGTAGAACGAGTAGGCCCCGCAGGGAGCCGGTGCGGTGGTGCGGATCTCGGCGGAGTACCACTTGCCCTGCGCCCGGGTGAGGCGAAGGCGGACGCCTTCGCCGGCCACAGGCTCGGCATTCGCCGGCTCCCAGCAGTTGGGACCGGGACCGCCGCAGCCGTTCTTGCGTTCCCAGGTGAGGCCCGCGAATGAGAACGGCTGGGTCCAGGTCACGGGCGACGCGCATTGAGCGGGGCAAGCGGCGGACGCCGGCCCCCCTTCCGTGATGAGCAACGCGACGCAGGCCACCGCGCCCTGGAGCGCTCGGAGGCGAGCGAGGGGTGCGATACGACTCATGGGATGGCTCCTGTTTGCGGCGGAAAGTTACCACCTGGTACGCGTCCAAGCAATGGCTACATGATGTATCGCGCGCTACTTAACCAATCCTCCTCAGGTTCCGGTGGAAGAATGCGGCGAGGATGTCTCGCCCCTCTCCGCCCCACCCGCCGCCAGATCGCTGAGTCCGTACCGCCTCAGCTTCTTCAGCAATCCCTGCCGCGAGAGCCCGAGCGCCCGGGCCGCCCGCGACTTGTTCCAGCGTGTGCGCTCGAGCGTCTCACGCAGCCGCCGTTCCTCGAGGGCCCGCGTCTCGGCATGGAGCCCGCTCGTGCGCGCCGGGGCCGGGACCCACTCCTGCTCGGGCCAGTGGGAACCGTCCACCGTGCCGCGTGCGCCGGACACCCGGACCGCGTAGGCGCATCCGTTCGCCAGCTCGCGCACGTTGCCCGGCCACGGATAGGCGAGCAGCTGGCTCACGAGCGACGGCGCCACGGCCGGCGGTTCGACCCCGCACGCCGAGGCCGCACGCGCGATGAAGTGTTGCGCCAGCAGCACGACATCGTGTCCGCGCTCGCGCAGTGGCGGGAGCCTCAGACGCACGGCATTCAGACGGTAGAAGAGGTCGGCGCGAAAAGTCCCGGCCGCCACCGCCTCCTCGAGTCCACGGTGGGTCGCCGACACCACGCGCACGTCGAGCCGGCGCACGCGCGTGTCCCCGACGCGGCGGGCTTCTCCTTCCTGAAGCACACGCAGGAGCTTCATCTGGAGCAAGGCGCTCGCATCCCCGATCTCGTCCAGGAACAGCGTCCCCTGATCGGCGGCCTCGAACAGTCCGGCGCGATCGGCCACGGCGCCGGTGAAGGCGCCACGGGCGTGGCCGAACAGCTCGCTCTCGATCAGGGTGTCGGGCGTGGCGCCGCAGTTGTGGGCCACGAACGCGCGGCCGCGCCGGTCGCTCAGCGCGTGGACGGCGCGCGCCACCAGCTCCTTGCCGCTCCCGGTCTCGCCCAGCACCAGCACCGGCAGGTCGCTCTCGGCCACGCGCGGCAATGCGCAGCACACCTCACGCCAGGCCGGTGAATCCCCCAGCAGATCCGGAACCGGCACATCGGCCGACCGGAGCACTCCCTCTCTTGCACGGCGTTCCACGGCGCCCCCCTCCCCGCACCATCACCCCTCCACCCAATCGACGCCGCGCTCGCCCTGGACGACCTCGCCCAGGCTCACGACGGTCTCGCCGGCGTTCTGGAGTTCGCGCGCCAGCGCATCGCTGTCCCCGGGGGCGCACACCACCACCATACCGATACCGAGATTCAGTGCTTCGCGCGCATCCTCCTCCGGCACCGGGCCGGCCTCGATCAGCCAGCGGAAGAGCGCCGGCCGGACCCAGGCCGTCGCGCGCAGGCGGGCCCGCCGACCTTCCGGAAGCACGCGCACGAGGTTCCCGGCGATCCCGCCGCCGGTCACGTGCGCCAGCGCGTGGATGCGCGCCTGCTCGATCGCGGGCCGGAGCGCCGGGCCGTACCACCGATGAGGCGCGAGGAGTGCCGCGCCCACACTCTCACCTGCCCCGCCCGGGAGCGGGTCGTCGAGCGTCAATCCCGACTGGGCGAACACGCGCCGCGCGAGCGAGAACCCGTTGGTGTGAAGACCGGCGGAGGCGAGTCCCAGCAACCGGTCGCCGACCGCCACCCTGCTCCCGTCCATCAGATGTCGCTCGTCCACGACACCCAGCATGCAGCCGGCGATGTCCAGGACCAGGGCGACGTAAGTGTCGGGCATCTCGGCGGTCTCGCCGCCGAGCAGCGACGCCCCGACCTCGCGGCACGCGCGGCTCATCCCTTCGACCGCGGCCTGCACCACACCCGGATCGAGCCGGGCCTGGGCGATGTAGTCGAGGAACGCGAGCGGCGTCGCGCCATGCACCAGCAGGTCGTCGGCGCAGTGGTAGACGAGATCCGCCGCGGCGTCACCCACCCGCCCGGCGGCCAGCGCCACGTGGAGCTTCGTGCCGACGCCGTCCATCGTGGCCGCGAGGAGCGTCCCGTTGCTGCCCGGCCACGCGGTGACCCCGGCGAACCCGCCCGGGATGTTCCGCACGCCCTTGCCCCAGGTGGCGCGCACGGCTTCGCCCAGCGAGCGCTTCATCGCATCCGCGCGCGCCACGTCCACCCCGGCGTCGGCGTAGCGCATCACGCCTGCGCCTTGCGCGGGCGGATGCGCAGCGTGCGCAGTTCCTCGCTGCTCGGGCTCGGGATGAGCGCGAACTCGCCCACACTCTCGAGGCGCAGGAGACACCCGACCACGTCGGCATCGAACTGCGTCCCCGCCCCCTGCTTCAGCTCGCGCAGCGCCGATTCCACCGAGAGCGCTCTCCGATAGGGACGGTCCGAAGTCATGGCGTCGAACGCGTCGGACACGTTCAGGATGCGCGCCCCGATCGGGACGTCGGCGGACAGCAGGCCGAACGGATAGCCGTGCCCGTCGGGCCGCTCGTGGTGACTGCGCACGATCTCGGCCGCCCGCCTGAGCGCGCGAACGCGTTTGACGATCGCAGCACCCGCGGCGGGATGTCCACGCAGCGTGCGTTGCTCCTCGTGCGAGAGCGAGCCGGGCTTCTGGAGGATGTGCTGGTGATGGGGCCCGATCTTACCGAGATCATGGACCAGCGCGGCGTACTCGATCTCGTCCACCGCGCGCTCGGCGAGCCTGAGCCCGCGCGCGAGCCGGATGGCGTACTGGGAGACGCGCACCGAGTGCTGGCGGGTGTAGGGATCCACCTCTTCGAGCACCTCGGACAGGGCGCGGACAAAGTCCTTCAGGTCGGTGCGGATCTCGACGTAGAGCTTGAACGAGTGCCGGGCGACCAGGAACGGGATGGCGAAGAGCACGAGCCCGATCGGCCCGGCGCCGAGGTAGACGACCGCCACCAGCGTCCCGAGCGCGATGAACGAGAGGTGGTGCAGCATGCCGTCGAGGAAGATGCGCTGCCACTGCCGCCAGATGCCGGGGCCGGTGGTGAGCCCGACCACGGTCGAGACGAAGATCGAGTTGCACAGGAAGTACGCGCCGCCGCAGGCCAGCAGCGCCAGGATGTCGCGCGCGACGACGAGCTGCCCGACCCGGCCGCCGGCCGCGGTGAACGCCCAGCCGGCGGCGAACGCGGTGAGGCCGAAGATGGCCATGTTGTGGACCACTTTGACCATGGGCTTGCGCAGCACCAGGGCCTGGGCGATGAACGTGGCGATGACGTTGAACCACGCCGTGTAGACCGGCCCCAGGATGAGCAGGCAGGCGAGGTCCAGGACCGCCCCGACCGAGACGTAGCCGCCGCCCGGGAGCGGCACGGCGGTCGCCTCGCTCAGCACCATCAGGAGGAGGACGACGCCCGCGGCCACGGGGTCGACCGGACCGGCCTGCGGGGTGAACCACGCGAACGCACCGATGGACGCGGCCAGGACGGCCGCGTAGTACACACGGAAAGTTCGGGGATGGCGCGGGGCGAGAGGTTCGTTCACGAGGTCCTGTCGCCGGGGACGGCGGGGCAGCTGATCACGGGAGACAAACGAGACCGACACCCAGTCTGGAGCCTGTTCCCTACATCAGTTCAACGGCGCAGATGTTATTACCAACCAGCCTTGCCGAAGAAATTGATGAGAATCACGACCAGTTCTTCCATAGTGGAGCCCACCTCCTTAGTACATGGAATCTAGTGCAATGCTTCTACAGCGGTGGGTCCGCTTCGCACTAATCGCTGGGATGGCTCGCTCCGCTTCCTCCTAGGTGGATGTCGGTCTCAACACGTACTCGGTGGGCACCCGGGTCGGGAGCCCGCCGACGATGCGGTTCAACGCGGCGAGGGTGGCGAGCACCACCGCCTGCTGGACATCCTGCTCGACCGCGCAGCTCCCCACCAGGACCTTCTCCTGGCGATGGGCCAGCAGCGAGAGCGCCACCAGCGCCACGCGCCGGCGTCCCATCTTCACGAATTCGACCTCGGGCAGCCCGAACGCCACCTCGCCATCGAGGAACTCCTGCACGGCGGCGATCGTCGCCTGGGCGATCATCCGGTGCGCGCCGTCGCGCGAGCTCCAGCCGGACGCCCCGCCCATGCGGGCCAGCCCCTTCCAGCGCAGCTCGACCTGCGCCTGGGTGCGCGGCCCCGAGACGAACAGGTTGACGCTGGCGAACCGGATGCGCTCGGCGCCCGCGGTCTCGAAGTCGGGATCCGCTGAGGCGCGGGCGCCGCGGGCTGTCGTCGGCGACGGAGCCGGGGCCGCGGCGGGGTTCGCGAACAGCCGCTCCGCGGCCGGAGGCGCGACCGGCGCCGCCGCCACGGGCTCGACGATCGCAGCGGGTCCGCCGCGTGTGAAGGCGACCGAGACCACGCGATAATCGATGTTCCGATTGAAGCGCGTGAGCAGCACGGTCTGCACGTCACGCACGATCTGCTTCGCCGGACGCCTCGACGAACTCAGGACGTGGACCTCGCGGATCTCGTCCCCTTCGACCTGGAGACTCACGCCCTCGACATCGCGCAGGGCGCGGATCGCGGACTCGGCCTCGGCCGTCCACGCGGAGTGCTTGGTATCCAGAGTCAGAGGACCGACCCTCCCTTCCCGAACGGGGGCGAACGACGGGAGACTAGCACACCGCTCGCGGAACCGGCCACGACAGACCGAACTCCCGGCCATGAAAGAGGATGACGTGCCCCGCCATGCCCGCGGCCCCCTCGCGACGGGGGTCGGCAACGGTCTAGAACAGTGGCTCTAAACGGAACGAGACCATCCGGTGAAGGGCGGTGACCCGTTCGCTGATCTCCTCCTCGGTGGTCTCGACCAGGCGCCGGGGGCTGAACGACTCGATCGCGAGCGACGCCATCGCCGCCCCGCAGGCCAGCCCCTGCC
>JBKJXJ010000476.1:0-3392 GCA_046716125.1 Candidatus Eiseniibacteriota bacterium | reverse complement strand
CCCTGCCCCGGGCATCCGGCGCCGCGACCGAATCTCGGCCGCCGCTGCCTGTGAAAGCCGCGCGAAAACTACTGTCCGGCTGCCCCCCCTGTCAACTGGGACCACAGCACGGGCGACCCATGCGCTTGGGCCGCAATACGATGCCGGGTAATGCCTCGGCCTCCCGGCAACCCTGACGCGCGGAACGCGACGGCACTTCGCGACGCCAGTCTCCCTGGTTATCGGGTTGGCGCCTTCGCGGCATTAGCTATCGTTTCCCGGCTCAGTGGGCGGGCCCCGGGGCCTCCGGGGGGCCCAGAGGCAACCTCTGGCGTTGGCCCGGTGGGGTCAAGGGGGCGGCCGGACGACTGGGCCTCCAAAGGGTATGCTGCGCACATGGCCGCCCGCCCCCCGAAGCCGAACCGCCCGCCCCGCCCCCGCTCCGCGGTGCGGGGGTTCATCAGGATGCTCTGGCGCCAGGCACTCATCGCCATCCCGATGGCGTTCTTCTTCGCCCTCCTCTATGCCGAGGGATCCGAGGGGTTGATCCGGGCGATCAAGATGACCCTGGTGTTCTCCTACACCATCGGGCTGATGCTGTGGCTTTTGGGGTACTTCATCATCCCCCGCCTGCCCGAGAAGCCAGGCGAATCGCATACCGCCGGCGTTCTGCGCATCTCGTTCATTTACACGGCGATGAGCATGCTCGGAGCCATTATCGCCGCGATCGTGATCCACTTTTCGGTCCTTCCGGGCTTCCTCGGAAGCGGCCGAAGCGTCGCGATAATCGGCATGTACACCGTCTTCTTCGCGAGCCTCACGACCGGGATCATCCTGGCGTTCATCTTCTACCGCGACGCGATCCAGCGGGCGAAAGCCGAGCAGGAGCTCGACCTGGCCCGCCGCATCCAGCGCGCGTTCCTCATCTCCCAGTTCCCCTCGATGCCGCGCCTCGAGATCCATGCCGTCAACGTGAGCTCGAAGCAGGTCAGCGGCGACTTCTACGACGTCGTACCGGTCGGGGACTCCCTCCTGCTCGCGATCGCGGACGTCTCGGGCAAGGGCGTCGCCGCGGCGCTCATGTCCTCGATGCTCCAGGCATCGCTGCGCACCCAGGCCGGCGCGGTGGACTCGGTCGCCGGGATGCTGCTCAACATGAACCGGCTGCTGTGCGGCGGCGCCCCGACCGGGAAGTTCGCGACCTTCTTCCTCGCCCGGGTGGACGAGACCACGCTGCGGTTCCATTACGCCAACGCCGGGCACAACTACCCGCTGCTGCGACGCGGCGACGGGTCGGTCCAGGAGCTGGACCAGGGTGGGCTGTTGCTCGGCATCCAGGAGGACATCCGGCTTGCGGAGTCCTCGATCCAGCTCGTGCCGGGCGACTGCGTGGTCCTCTATACCGACGGGATCACCGAGGCGGCCAACGAACGGAACGAGCTGTACGGCGAGCAGCGGCTCTCGGCCTTCCTTGGCACCCTGCCCCCGACCCTGACGGCGCTGGAGGTCGGGGACCGGACCCTGGCCGAGGTCCGAGCGCACCTCGACGGGGTCGAACCCGGCGACGACATGACCCTCGTGATCCTGCGGGTGCTCCCTTAAGCGGCGTTCGCGGAACCGGTCACTGCGCCGGCGCGGCCGCCAGCTCGGCGGTGCGAAGCTGCTCGGCGCGGGTCAGGAAGTAGACCGCGATCAGGATGAAGCCGAGCGAGATCCAGTCCTGCGCGGTCGGGAACTTGGTCCCGAAGAAGTAGAAGAGCAGCAGCGTCGCCGCGGTGCCGGCCACCAGCGAGGTGAGACGGTTGACCAGCCCGGCGAACGTGGCGGTGCGCCCCTTGAACATGAAGATGAACACCGAAAAGAAGGCGACGATCCCGTAGGGGACGCCCGAGAGCACGGCGGCCAGATCCGGTGCGCGGATCGCGTCACGGAACGCCACGACCCGGAAGTCCGTCCAACCGAACCACGACGGGCCGAAGTACAGGAGCACCCCGACCAGCAGCATCGTGCCGCAGGCGGCGAGCTGCTCGATGGCGAAGAAACCCTTGTTGTCCTGAGCGACGCCCTTTGCCCGCGTGTTCTTGTAGAAGTTCATGATGTAGAGCCGGAACGAGTAGGCGATGAGGTAGATGGTGAGGATGCTCATCGCCGGCACCGAGCCGAGGAAGTCGAAGCTGCCGCGGCCGGCCCCGGCCTTGAGCCCCAGCCAGCGGTCGGCCGGGATGTTCTGCGCGGCGAGGAAGTCCACCAGCGGAAGCAGCACCACGTTGGTGCCAACGGCCAGCAGGGCGAAGACGACGGCCAGATTCTCCTCCTGGAACACCCGTTTCTTGAGGATCCCCTGGCGGATCTGCACTTCATCGACCAGCCGGCTGATGACGATGATGCTGCCCCGCATGATGACCATGGCGACCAGCACCGAGATCGGGAGCGTGTAGAGGAGCGTCGTGGTCGGGATGACGATCGCCGTGCAGATGCCGGAGGGGATGATGTACTTGACCTCGGACGGCACCCGGAACGGTCCCCACTGGGCGATCTGATTGGACTTGAGCTTGATCCAGCCGAACAGGATCACGACCCCGACCGCGAACATGCTCCCGCCCATGGTGTTGTTGAACAGAAACGCCATGTCGGACATCTTGGGCTCGCGCAGCTGGGTGAAGTACTTCACCAGCACGCCGGTGACCGTGTAGAACGCGAAGTATCCGACGCAAAGCTGGACCAGTCTCGCAGTGCTGGCCGACTTGTCGGTCGACATGGTGACGTTCCTCAAGGGTGGAGACCGGCCATCCTAGCGCAGGATCCGTTCCGGAGCGGTATAGATGTTCATCCCGCCGGCGCGGAGGAATCCGACCAGCGTCATGCCCGCCGCACGCGCCAGATCGATGGCGAGGGTCGAGGGCGCACCGACCGCGGCGAGGACCGGGATCCGCGCCCGTGCGGCCTTTAGGACGATCTCCGCTCCTGCCCGCCCGCTCACCCAGAGCACGCCCCCGCCGGCCGGATAGGCGCCGGAATCCACCAGCCACCCGGCGATCTTGTCCACCGCGTTGTGGCGGCCCACGTCCTCGCGCACCACCCGGATCTCGAGCGCCGCGTCGCACAGCGCCGCGCCATGGAGACCGCCGGTCGCGGCGAAGGTGACCTGGGCGTCGCGCATGCGGGCGGAGAGTCCGCCGAGCCCTTCCGCTGCGATAGGCGCCCCTAAGGGCATCGGCACGAGCCCGGCGCGCAGCGATTCGAGGTGGGCGCGACCGCACAGCCCGCAGGCGGCGGTGGCGGCGAAGTGGCGCTCCAATTTCGTCCAATCCAGGGCGACGCCCGGCGCGAGTGTGATCTCGACCGCGTCCGGCCTGTCGTCGCAGTCTCCGGGGGCGAGCGCCACGCCGGTCACCTGCGCGCGATCGTGGATG
>JBKJXJ010000475.1:0-20470 GCA_046716125.1 Candidatus Eiseniibacteriota bacterium | reverse complement strand
GCCGCGGCGCTCCTTGCGGCCACCCCGAATCCCACGGATGCCGACATCGATGCCGCCATGCGCGACAATCTGTGCCGCTGCGGCACGTACATCCGGATCCGCGCAGGGATCCACCGCGCCGCGGCGATCGCCGCGGCGTCCCCGAGGGGCCGCAATGGACGGCCGCGTAAGCTCCCCTCCACCGACACGAAACACGGCGGATAGAGCGACCCCATGGACATGACCACACCGGTCACCCGACGCCACTTCCTGCGCGTGACAGGTCTCGCCGGCGGGGGCCTCCTCCTGGCGAATTGCCTCGAACCCATCGGAGGCGTGCTCGGGAGCCGCGAGGCGCGGGCCGCGGAGCCGGCCGCCGACTTCGTCCCCAACGCATTCATCCGGATCACACCGGATGGCCGGGTGACGATCGTCTCCAAGAACCCCGAGATCGGCCAGGGGATGAAGACCATGCTCCCGATGCTCATCGCCGAGGAGCTGGATGTGGACTGGAAGAGCGTGACGATCGAACAGGCGCCGCTCGACACGGTCAAGTTCCAGAATCAGTCCGCGGGCGGGAGCAACGCGACCCCGACCAACTGGCTGCCGATGCGCAGGGTGGGCGCGGCGGCGCGTGCGATGCTGGTCACCGCGGCGGCTCAGACCTGGGGCGTCCAGGTCACGGAATGCGAAACCGCCTCCGGCGTGGTCCACCACCGCGCGAGCGGGCGGAAACTCGCGTACGGGCGGCTGCTCACCAGGGCCGCGACCGTCCCCGCGCCCGATCTCGAGAGCATCCCCCTCAAGGACCCCAAGGCGTTCAAGCTCATCGGGACGCGGATACCCGGTGTGGACAACCCTGCGATCGTGACCGGGAAGCCTCTCTACGGGATCGATTTCTCGCTCCCGGGCATGTTGTACGCGACCTTCGAAAAGTGTCCGGTGTTCGGCGGCAAGGTGGCGGGCGCCAATCTCGACGAGGTGCGGGCACAGCCCGGCGTGCGCCATGCGTTCGTCGTCGCGGGTGGCGGCGACTTGAGCGGCCTGCTGGGCGGGGTCGCCATCGTCGCCGATTCGTGGTGGGCCGCGCGGCGTGCGCGCGACACGCTGCGCGTGACTTGGGACGAGGGCCCCACGGCGGAGCAGAGCAGCGCCGGGTTCGCCCGGCGCGCCGCCGAGCTCTCGCGGGAGGCGCCGCAACGGACGCTGCGCAGCGATGGCGGACCGGATGCGGCGCTTGCGGGCGCCGCGCGGGTGATCGAGGCGGAGTATGCGTACCCCTTCCTCGCGCACGCCCCGCTCGAGCCCATGAACTGCACCGCGCGTTTCAGCGATGGCGCGCTCGAGCTGTGGGCCCCCACCCAGACACCGCAGCGCGGGCGCCAGCTGGTTGCAAGCACTCTGGGTATCCCAGAAGACCGGATCACGCTCCACTTGACCCGCAGCGGCGGCGGCTTCGGCCGGCGGTTGAGCAACGATTATCTGGCCGAGGCGGCCTGGATCGCCAGGGAGGCCGGGGCGCCGGTCAAGCTGCTGTGGACGCGTGAAGACGACATGCGGCACGATTTCTACCGCCCGGCCGGCTTCCACTTCCTGAAGGCCGGGGTGGACGCCGGCGGCAAACTCGTGGCGTGGCGGGATCATTTCGTGAGCTTCGGCGAGGGCGAACGGTTCGCGGCCAGCTCCGGCATCTCGCCCAACGAGTTCCCGGCGAAGTTCATCCCGCACTTCACCCTGGCGTCATCGGTCATGCCGTCCGGAGTGCCGACCGGCGCGCTTCGGGCGCCGGGGAGCAATGGCCACTCGTTCGTCATCCAGTCGTTTCTCGACGAGCTTGCTCATGCCGCCGGCACGGATCCCGTCCGGTTCCGGCTCGACCTCCTCTTCGCGGCCGAGCAGGGCGATGCCGTGCCGCCGGCCCCGCACTTCGTCGCCGTCCGCATGCGCGGCGTCCTCGAGCGCGTGGCGCAGGTCTCCGCATGGGGAACGACGTCGCTGCCCCGCGGCACGGGGATGGGCGTCGCATTCCATTTCAGCCACCGCGGCTACTTCGCCGAGGTCGTCCGGGCGAGCGTCAGCCGCGAGGGCGCGATCAGAGTCGAGCAGGTGTGGGTCGCGGGCGATGTCGGCAGCGAGATCATCAATCCCAGCGGCGCCGAGCACCAGGTGCAGGGCGCGGTGCTGGACGGCCTCAGCGTGGCGCTCGGGCAGGAGATCGTCATCGAGCGCGGCCGCGCGGTGCAGGCCAACTTCGACGATTACGCGCTCCTGCGCATCCACCAGGCGCCTCCGGTCGAGGTGCACTTCCTGAAGACCGCGTTCCCGCCCACCGGTCTCGGCGAACCCGCACTGCCGCCGGTGGCGCCGGCGCTGTGCAACGCCATCTTCGGCGCGACCGGGAAACGCGTCCGCTCGCTGCCGCTCTCGAAGCACTCGCTGGGCTGGGCGTAGGTGAGCGACCGGCGCGCGTTTCCGCGGCGCTGGCTGCTTCTCCTCCTGGCTCTTGCGGTTGCGTTCCTCGCCGCCGGTCCGGTGCTCCGAGCGCTCGTCGCCGCACGGCTCCGCAGCGCGGCCACTGCGCGCGGGCTCGAGGCGTCGTGGTCCTCGCTCGACGTGCGCCCGCCGCTTCGCGTCCGCCTCCGTGGGCTCGTCATCGCGAACCCGGTCGGTGGCGACACGCTGGTGCGGGCCGAGTCCCTCGCGGTCTCGATCGATCCCTGGGCGCTCCTCATCCTGCGCCCCCGGCTGGCCTCGCTCGATTTGGTCCACGCGGCGATCCGGCTCCCATCGCCCCGCCGCGCCGACCCCGACACGATGATGCCGGAGGAGCGACCTTCCCCACGCGACCGGCGCAACAACCCGGAGCGTGCCGAGCGCCTGCGCTCGCTCGCCCGCTCGGTGGTGGACCTCCTCACCGCCGGGACCCGCGATCTGCCCCGCCTCGCGTTGCGCGACGTCACGGTCTCGGCCGGATCCGCGCCGGACGGGGCGCGTTCGGGCGAAGCGACTTCGCCCGGGGGCGCTTACATCGCGTGGCTCAAGCTCGCGCCGGGCGATCAGGGGATGCGGCTCGAGACCGAAGGGCGGCTGCTGGCCAGCCCCCCGACACCATTCTCGGCCGACCTCGACTACCGTCGTGACGATCGGATCGCGGGCGGGGCGCGGTTCACCATCGTTTCGCCCGGGCGGCGCCGACCCCCGGAGATCCTGAAATTCACCGTCGATGGCTCGCTCCATCAGAATCGTGGCGCCGGTCGCGTTACGGTCGCCGACACCACCCGCGTCACCGTCGGCACGCTGCGCTTCCGCCTCGGTGGCGAGGCCGAGCGCGAGGGTCCGCGGTTCCGCCTGGCGCTGGACGCCGACAGCCTGACGGCGGCCCAGTGGAAGGAGAGCCTGCCGCGCGAGGTGCTCGGCCCATTGCTGGACCTCTCCGTGCGCGGCTGGTACGGGTATCACGTCGGGCTCGACCTCGATCTCTCGCAGCCGGACAGTGTCGAGTTCGCCGCCGACGTACGGCCACACGGACTGCGGCTCGACCCCGTGCGGACCCGGCTGAACATCATGTCGCTCGGCGGACCGTTCGTCGCCGCCATCCACCTGCCCCGCGATCGCATCGTGTATCGCGACCTCTCCGACGCCAATCGCCACTTCCGGCCGCTCGCGGACATGGACAGCCTGCTGGTCCACGCGGTGGTCACCAACGAGGACGGCGCCTTTTTCCGGCACCGAGGCTTCAACACCGAGGCGGTGAAGGGCGCGATCGCCGACAACCTCAAGGCCGGGGCGTTCCGCCGCGGCGCCGGCACCATCACGATGCAGCTCGTCCGCAACCTCTACCTGGGCCATGCGCGCACGCTCTCGCGCAAGGGCCAGGAGGTCGTGCTGGCCTGGATCCTCGAGCACCTCACCCCGCTCACCAAGGAGCGGATGCTCGAGATCTACCTCAATATCATCGAATGGGGCCCGGGGATCCACGGAGCCGACGAGGCCACCCATTACTACTTCGACCATGGCGCGGATCGCGTCACGGTGGACGAGGCCCTGTTCCTCGCCACCATCGTGCCGTCCCCGGTGAAGTGGCGTTATCGATTCGACGCGACCGGCGCCCTGCGATCGTTCGCGCGCGCGCAGATGCACTTCATCGGCCGGGCGATGGTCGCCAAGGGCCGGCTCGCCGCCGACCTCCTCCCACCCTCCGAGTCCCTGCGCGTCGAGCTGAAGGGCCCGGCGCGCGACCTGCTCATCCCTCCCGTGGAGAGTCATGCCGACACGACCGAGACCTAGGATCGACCGCCTCCTCCTCTACGGCCCCGCTGTCCAGCACGTCGAACACGACCTCGATACTCTCGAGCACGTCTATCGGACGCTCAACGGACGCGCCCCGACGCTGATGCGCGAGGACTTCTGCGGCACCGCGGCGCTTGCCTGCGAGTGGGTGCGACGTTCCAAGCGTCATCGGGCCTGGGGAATCGACCTGCACGGAGCGACGCTGAAATGGGCCCTGCGCAACCGCGTGCCCATGCTCGGCACGGCTGCCGGCCGCCTCACGCTGCTCCATTCCGACGCACGGCGCGTGACCCGGCCGCCGGTGGACCTCGTGATGGCGCTCAACTATTCATACTGGGTGTTCCACGAACGGGCGGCGCTGCTCGCCTACTTCCGCGCCGCGAGGCGGACGCTCGCCCCCGGTGGCCTGCTGTGCCTCGATGCGTTCGGCGGCACCGAGGCCATGCAGGAGCTGGTCGAGACCCGGCGCGTGCCCGCGTCGCGGGGGCCGGGCGGCGAGCGTATCCCGGCGTTCCGATACGTCTGGGAACAGGCGGCGTTCAACCCCGTGGATCATCGACTGCTCTGCCATATCCACTTCAAGCTGCGGGGCGGCCGCGAGCTGCGCCGCGCGTTCACCTATGACTGGCGCATGTGGACGCTGCCCGAGATCCGCGAGTTGCTCGCCGAGGCCGGCTTCCGCGAGTCCCTCGTCTACGTGCAGGACTGGGATGACAAGCGTCACGAGGCGCTCGGCACGTACTCGCGCCGGCGCCGGTTCGAGAACCAGCTCGCCTGGCTCGGCTACGTGATCGGGGTGCGCTAGACTCGCCCGGATCGACCGCGCCGCCCGCCACCCGTCATCGAGGAGTCCCGATGGAACTCGATAGCCTCTGGAGGTTGCTCCACCACTTCTTCTCGTTCGGTTTCGTCGGAACGCTCGTGGTCGCCGAATGGAACGGGCGCGCCTCGCGGGCCACGAGCGACTGGGGGCAGCGCGCCCTGCTCTTCCAGACCATCCACCTTTCGACCCGGGTCGCGGGGCTGGGCTCGCTCGTGCTGCTCGGGGTCTTCGGGCACCTGCTCGCGGTGTCGGCCGGCTACTCGATGGGGACCGGCACGTGGCTGCGCTGGGTGACGGCGCTCTGGTTGGCGGCGATCGCGGTGATGGCGTTCTTCGTCCTGCCCGCGGCGGCGAGGCTCGCGGCCATCACCGCCACGGCAGCCGCCGGCGGTGAACCGACCGGCTACGACGCGGCCCGCGGCCGCTGGAGACTGGGCAATGTGGTCCTGACCCTGCTCTATCTCACCTTGTTGGCGCTCATGGTGTTCCGGCGCCCGGCCTGAATTCCCGGCGCCCTTCAGCCGAACGCCAGGCCGGCCGATGACTCAGGTATCGAGTTGTCCCTTAGCCTAAATCGCCAATTGATGCGAAACTGGCCGTGCGGCGATTCGCGGCCACCATCACGCCCCGGTTGGAACCTCCTCCCGGGGCGACCCGGCCGGTTCGCGAGCGTCCCTGCCAACGGATGGCGAGGCGCGCCGCCGGATCGGCCGCCATACCGATTCCAGCTCGGCTCGCACCTCTGAGACCTTCGTTGCACATGGAAAGGATTCCTCCCATGCGCTTGTCACTTCGTCGACTGCTGCACGGCCTCCTGCTCGCGTCGCTCCTCGTGGCCGGCGCGGCGGCGCCTGTTCCGGCGCAGGAACCGGTCCCGGCCCAAGGGGCGGATGACGTCGCCCGCATCGCCAGATTCAAGAAGATGCAGACCGGGTTCATGATGCGCGGCGCCGGGCGCCGCGCGGCCCGATATGCCGCGCGCAAGGCCGCGCTGAGCAAGGCGACATTCTCTGGCAAGAGTGGCGCCGTCAAAGCCGCCGCAGGTGTCGGACGCCGGCCCGTGACCCGCATGGAGGCGCCCGATCCGCCGAGCCTCGCGCCCCTCGGCGTGCAGGCGACCCAATCGCCCGCGAGCCCCGCGGCGATCGCCACCAATCGGCTGGTCAATAACCGCGCGACCGACACGGCCACCTGTGGCGTCGCGCCCTGCACTGGGTTGCCATGGTCGGGGCAATGCGAGGTCTCCATCGCGGCGCACGGCAACAACGTCGTCGCCGCCTGGAACGACGGCGAAGGCTTCGTGTCCGGCACCAGCACACAGGGCTACGCCTATTCCAATAACGGCGGCGCGACCTGGGTGGACGGTGGCGTCCCCCCGGTCTCCGGCGGCATCACCGAGTGGACCAGCGATCCCGTCGTCACCGTCAACGAGAAGACCGGCGCCTTCTACTTCTCGGCGCTGTGCGACCCGTCCGCGACCACCAACGGCATCGGCGTGGTGAAGGGCACGTTCTCCGGCGGTGTGCTGACCTGGGGGACCCCACGCCTGGCGATCTCGGGCAACAACTCCTCCGTCATCTACGACAAGGAATGGATCTCGGCCGACTCGACCACCGGGAACCTCTACATGGTCTACGCCCGATTCACCGTGAGCGGCGGGAACATCACCACCAACCGGATCGAGTTCACACGGAATATCAACGACAACCTGCTCCCGTGGACGTCTCCGGTCCAGATCTCGGCCACCCTGGACAACGGCGCGGTTCAGGGACCGCGCGTCACGGTGGGCCCGGGGCCCGCGGCCGACGTGTGGACGGCCTGGAACGTCATCGGGCCCTCGTTCGACTACATGAAGGTGCGCCGCCTGACCACCGGGGGCACCATTCTGAACGCCGAACAGACCGCGGCCACGCAGTACACCAATTTCGGCACCGGCGCCCCGGGATTCAATCGCGGCACGGGCTTCGCGTTCCCCAGCCTCGCGATCGATCGCAGCACAGGCCCTCGCCGCGGCCGCGCGATCCTCGCCTGGAACGAGTCGGTCAACTTCTACAATGATGACTTCAGCGTCACGAGCGTCGCCGAGAGCGAGTCCAACAATACGCCGGGGACCGCCGACCCCTTCACCATGGGGCAGAATCCAACCGGCACGATCTCCTCGGCCTCGGACTTCGACTACTGGAGTTTCAGCGGTGTCGCGGGGCAGACGATCATCTGCGAGTTCGACGCTGGAGCGGCACCGACCCTCGATGCCTCGTTCCGGCTCTTCTGCAGTGACGGCACCACGCGAATGGGATACTCCGAGCCCGGTCCCGGGGGGACAGGGCTGATCGTGTTCACCATCCCCACGACCGCGACCTACACCCTCCGCGTCGCCCCGTTCCCGGCCAGCGGCACTGGCGCCTACACTATCCGCACGGTCCTCAACGGCGCGGTCACCGAGCGCGGCCGCGACCATCGCGATGTGTTCACCTCCTTCTCGGACAACTACACCACCTGGTCCACGCCGGTGCGGGCGAACGGCGATGCCGGGCTCTACGACAACTGGCTCCCGGAGATCGCGATCGCCGGCGACGGCACCGCATATACCACGTGGTACGACTGGCGCGACGCGGCGCCCGGAACCTGCGGCGGCTCGTCCATGATCTATCTCTCGCGCTCGACGAACGGCGCGGCGTCCTGGCCCGACGGATCGCCGGTCTCGGATACGCTGAGCTCCTGGACCACGACCTACAGCAACATCGCCCCCAATCACGGCGACTACATCTCGCTGTACGCGAACAACAGCCTGGTCTACGTCTGCTGGTCGGACGGCCGCAGAAACGACCCCGATGTGTACATGGCGGCCGTCAGCTTCCTCTTCACGCCCGTCCTCGTCTCGGTCGCGGACACGCACGTCGAACCCGGCCTCGTGCGGGTGACGTGGTACACCGCAGACGCCGCCGTTCGCAACGCCACGGTCTACCGCCGGACCGGGGATGGGGAATGGTCGAACCTCGGCACGGTGTCGCCCGACGGCGTCGGGCAGATGGTGTTCGAGGATCGCGACGTCCAGGCCGGGACCCGCTATCACTACCGGCTGGGCGTGATGGAAGGAACGGCGGAGACGTTCACGGGCGAGGTCACGGTGGACGTGCCCGCGAGCGCGGCGCTGGCGATCGAGGAAGTGCGTCCCAACCCGTCCGAACGCGAGATGTGGGTGTCGTTCACCCTGCCGGACAACCGGACGGCGAGGATCGAGCTGATCGACGTCGCCGGCCGCCGCGTGCGCGAGCGCACGGTCACCGGGGCCGGCCGCCAGACGATCGACCTGGCGGCGGGAAGCCGGCTCCCGCCCGGCGTCTATCTCGTCCGCCTGATCCACGGCGACCAGTCCACGGTGAAGCGGGCGAGCGTGGTGCGATAGCTCGACCTGCCGGCCGACATCCGTTCATGACGAACCGAAGCCCCCGGCGGGTCGCCCCGCCGGGGGTTCGTGTCACGCCGGTCCGATCCCTTTGCCCTGGTTGCGTTCGGCCGACGCAACAGCTGATCAGGCGCGCTGCCTGCCCGTGTGCAGGGGAGCTGTATTACTGTTCACAAAAGAGCCGCGCGCGATGCGCACCCGCGCCCAACCCGCCCGGTTTCGCGTGTTCGTGGCCTGACCCGACATGGATTTGCTCCGGTCCGTAGGTTGTGCGCACGGCGATCGCGCGCTTCGCTGGAGTTAGAGAGCAGGTCGCGTGCCTGCCGGCCACTGCCCCGTCCGACGGCGCGGCACATGGGGTTGCGCGGTTCGGCCGCATCGGCGAGGACCGTGGGCCGGCGGAGGCTGTCCCCCCCGGTGCACCTGCGTCCGGCCGGCCTGGCCGTGCCGGGTCATCGCCGACCGCGTCCGTCCGGCGGCGCTCCGCGGGTGTCCGTCCCGGATCGGCGACTCTTCTCTCGCGGTGTAGGATGAATGCGACCTTGCCCGTGCTCCCTACCATCTCCTCACGAGGAGCGTCTCGTGAACCTCAGGCGTTTCATCGCTTTCCTTGCCGTCGTGCTGGTCCTCCCGGTCGGTCAGGCCATCGCGTCGGATGAGATCGTCACGCTGATGGAGGACGGCCACTACCGCCGGGCCCAGAAGCTGATCGACGCGCGCGCGACCGCACAGCCGGACGATCCCACGACGCTCTATCAGCGCGCGCGCATGAAGCTCGCCACGGGTGACGCCGCGGCGGCATTGCCGCTGGCCGAGAAGGCGGCCACGCTCTCCCCCAAGGACGCGGATCACCGCTATCTCGTGGCCCAGTGCGTCGGCACGATGGCGCAGCGCTCCAGCGCCTTGAAGGGCCTCGGTCTCGCCAAGCGTTTCAAGCGCGAGGCCGAGGCGGCGCTCGCCCTCGACCCGCGCAATGGAGAGACGTACGAGGGGCTGATCGAGTTCTACTCGGTCGCTCCCGGCATCGCGGGCGGCAACGACAAACGCGCCGCCGCGCTGGCCGAGACGCTGGTCGCCATCGACGCCGTGCGCGGGCGGCTCGCGCAGGCCAGACTCTTCTTCCGCGACAAACAGGAGGCCCGCGGCGAGGAGGCGCTGCGCCAGGCGCTGGCTGCCGAGCCGAAAAGCTATCGCGTGCGCATGACGCTGGTCCGCTTCCTCGCCGACGAGACCCGGAAGAAATGGACCGAGGCCGAGGTGCACTCGAAAGCGGCGCTGGCGATCAGTCCGGGACGCGTGACCGCCTACGCGGCGCTGGCCGGCCTCTACGCCCACCTCCAGCGCTGGGAGGACTTGGACCGCATCCTCGCGGCGTCAGAACGGGCGTTGCCGGAGAACCTCTCCGCCCACTACCAGGCCGCGCGGACACTGCTCGGCGACGACCGCGAGCACGCGCGCGCCGAGCGGCTGCTGCGCAGATATCTGACGCAGGAGCCTGAGATCGGCGCGCCGACCCCGGCGCATGCCCACTGGCGTCTGGGTCTTGTCCTCGAGAAACAGGGCCGCAAGCCCGAAGCGCTGGCCGAAGTCCAGACGGCCCTCAGGCTCAAGCCTGACCTTGACGACGCGAAGAAGGATCTCAAGCGCCTGAAGAAGGGGTGACGGCCCCCTAGACCTCGATCACGCCCTCGAGGTACTTCACGGCGTGGCCCGCGATCGTGACGCGGTCGCCCCGGTCCTCGCAATCGAACTCGCCGCCGCGCTTCGAGAGCTGGCGGGCGCGGAGCTTCGGGCGACCCAGGCGCTTGGCCCAGTAGGGCGTGAGGGTGCAGTGGCTCGAGCCGGTGGCCGGGTCCTCGGGGACGCCCTGCAGCGGGGCGAAGAAGCGCGACACGAAATCCACCTCGTCGCCCGGGGCGGTGGCGATGACGCCGAATACGCCCAGGGCGCGTATCGCATCAAAGGACGGCTTCAGGGCCCGGACGTCCTGCTCGCGATCGAACACCGCCATGAGGTCGCGGGACTTCCAGACCTCGCCCGGCGTGGCGCCCAGCGCGGAGATCAGCCCCGACGGCGGCTCGCAGCGCTCCCCCGGCCGGGAGGGGAAGTCCATCGAGAGATCTTCGCCGGCTCGACGTACCGTGAGCGGGCCGCTCATCGTATGAAACGTGACGTCCTGCCGTGAGGGATCCAACGTCGTGAACACCAGGAATCCCGAGGCGAGAGTCGCGTGGCCGCACAAGTCGATCTCGGTCTCGGGGGAGAACCAGCGCAGGTCGTAGTCGGTGTCGGAACCGGCGGGCTTCCGGGGCACGAAGAACGCCGTCTCGGCCTGGTTGTTCTCGGCGGCGATGGACTGCATCGTCGCATCGGGCAGCCAGCGCTCGAGCGGGCAGACGCCGGCGGGGTTGCCGGAGAAGACGGCGCTCGCGAATGCGTCGATCTGGTACATCGGGAGCTTCATGGCGTCCTCTCGGTCAGGGACGAACCTCCCTCGGGAGACTTGCCACGAGTGCACCAAAGACTTCTCGCGCCGTGTCGAGCGCACAAGCGGCTTCCTCGATCGAGGGGCCGTCGGGCTCGCCGGGATAGCGAAACTTCCACGCGTATTCGGTCAGCGGCGCGGCCTCACGCAGAATGGGTTCCAGATCGGGGGCGATCGCCGCGCAGGCGCGCCCGAGCTCGACCAGATTGTGGGTCTTGCCGAATGGCCGGTCATGCCAGGCGAGAAAGCCTTTCATGGCCTTCTCGGCCGCCTGTTGAGCGTGGAATACGATGTCCGCAAGCAAGGGAGGATCGGCCGAAAGCTCAAATGTGCCCGCGCGAAGGTCCTCTGACGCCCTTTGCAGCCACGGCCTCGCGTCGGCGATGCGCGCGGGGTCATGCGGCATGAATGAGCTTCCCTTCCCGAAGCACCGTCGCCGGCAGTGACGCCGGCAGATGCAGCCGACTCTCGAACGGAGTATGCCTCCACACGAGCACATCCGCTGCCGTGCCGGTCTCCCACAGCCGTTCGTAAGCGAGCCGGCTTCGAAGGTGCTCGGGAGGCGCCTCGTCCGAAATGACCAGCAACAGGTCGTAGTCGCTGTCGGGTGCGGCATCGCCTCGCGCCCGGGAGCCGAACAGGTAGATGCGTTCGGGCCGGTAAGCCTCGACCAACCGCCGGACAACCTCCGCCAGCCGCGGATCATCCACCTGCGCGATCACCATCAGCGCGTCTCCCTGGGCTCTCTCGCCACATTACGGAACGAGACGACAGCGTGTCAGAAAGCGTGGTGCTCGGCCAGCCTGAATGCTCCGACGTCCGGCCCTACCCGAGCCGCTCCCACACGCGCTTCGCGCACTCGCGAGCCCGCGCCGACACCTCGCGCTCGTCCACCGAAACGAGGTGCCCGTTGTCCATCAGGATCTCCCCCGCGACCATCACACCCGAGGCCGGCGCGCGCAGCAGTCCGGCCCACAGGTGGTCGAGCAGGGTGCGCGACGAGAACTCAGTCGCCGGGCGGTAGTCCACGAGCAGGAGATCGGCGGGAGCGCCGGGGACGATCGCCCCGAGCCGCGGCCCGAAATGGGCGGCGGCCCACTGCGCACCGTTCACCAGCACGCGTTGATAGAGCACGTCGAGCATGCGGCGGTCGTGGGGCCAGCCTTGCGAGGGGTCGGGCACCGGCGGGGCGTTGACCCCGGCGTCGCTCCCCCAGCCCAGGTCCGCCTCGCGGGCGAGGGTCGCCATCGCCCCGGTGCCGGTCGACGTCAGCGCATCGCCGCGCTCTCGCAGCGCGCCGACGAGTCCGCGCGGCGCGCGATCGGCGTGCGCCCACAGCGCGGCCGATGCGCCGGGCGGCCAGAGCGCGCCACCCCAGCGTTCGGCGGGCGTGGTGTCGAGCGCCAGCTCGACGTGGACAGCCTGCCGGTCGCCCGCGGCGGCCAGCGACTCGTGCACCAGCCGCTCCATGCCCGGGAGGGTCGTGGCCCGCACGCCGATCATGCCGCGCAGCCGGCCGGAGCGCTTGCGCGCGAGCGCGTGTGCGAAGTCGGCGCCCTCGGCCATCGCGGCACGACGCTCCGCCGGCGTGTCGGCCTCGTCGGCGCCGAAGCACGCGGCGACGCGGACCCCCACCTTGTTCGCCGCCTCGATCACCTCGGGCAGCGCGCGGTCGAGACCTGCGCCCGCGCGGTTGAAATCGCAGACGGTCGTCACGCCGTGGCGGACCCCTTCGACCAGCGCCGCCATGGTCGCCCAGTGGACATCGTCGGGCGAGAGCGCCCGGTCGAAGCGCCGCCATTCGACCGGGCCCCGGAGCGGCAGCCCGCGCGCCAGGCAGCGCGCCAGATGGGCGTGGGTGTTGACCAGCCCCGGCATGAGCACGCGGCCGCGGGCGGGCCAGAGCGTGTCGTCCGGATGGGCGGCGGCGAGGCTGCCGGCCGGGCCGACCTGGGCGATGTGGGCGCCGATCACGCGCACGCCGGCGTCCTCGAGCACCGCCGGCTCGGGACCGCCGGTCACCACAACGCACGGGCCGATGATCATCCCACCTCCACCATGCTCGCGCGCTTGAGCAGCCCGGTCAGTTCCGCGCGCGCGTCCGCCTGGACCGCTCGGGGGTCCAGCGTCGTCCAGGCGCCGTCACGATACAGCACGCGGCCGGCGACCATGGTGAGGCGCACGTCGGAGGCGCGGGTGGCGTGCACCAGCGTCGTGTAGGGATCCCGCTCGGGCACGGGGCCGTGATGCGGACCGCTCACGTCCACGATGGCGATGTCGGCCTGCTTGCCGGGTTCGAGCGACCCGGTGACGTCCCCGAGGCCCAGCGCCCGCGCGCCGTCGCAGGTGGCGAGGGCGACCACCTCGCGCGCGGCAAGGGGCTTGTCCGCCCCGTTCAAGCCCGGCGCGCCGGCCGGGGCGATCGCGCCCCGCATGCGCGATGCGAGCGCCGCCAGGCTCATCTCGTGAAAGCTGTCGAGCCGGTTGTTGCAGGCCGCGCCGTCACTGCCGAGGCCGCACCGGATGCCGGCCTTACGCCAGGCACGCACGTGGGCGAAGCCTGAGCCGAGCTTGAAGTTCGAACCCGGGCAGTGGACCAGCGCCGCGTCGGCGGCCTTCAAGAGCCCCAATTCCTCGGGGTCCAGCCACACGCCGTGGGCGCCGACGAAGCGCTTCCCGAGCAGCCCACGCATCGAGAAGTAGCGCGCGGCGGTGGTCGCGACCGCCGCCCGGACTTCGTGCGCCTCGCCGGGGCTCTCCGCCATGTGGGTGTGCACGAGCAGCCCCAAGGCGGCGGCCTTGGTTTCGACCGCCCGCCAGAGGGCATCGCTGCACGAGAGGATGAAGCGCGGGGCGAGCGAGACCGTCAACCGGCCGGCCGCCGCGCCATGGAACCGCTTCGCCAGCGCCAGCGCGTCGTCCAACGCAGTCCGAGTGGGCTCGATCAGCCCCGGCGGCACGCCCTCACCCTGGTCCATCAGCGCCTTGCCGAACACCGCGCGGATACCCGACGCCTCGAGCACATCGCCGGTCGTCTCGGTGTGGTGCACGGTGCCCATGTCGTTGATACAGGTCACGCCGCCCGCGATGAGCTCGGCGAGCCCGAGCCGCGCCGAAGCGGCGACCGAGGAGGCGCTGTGCGCCGCCTCCAGGGGCCAGATCCGCTCGCGCAGCCAGCGCAGGAGATCGTTCTGCTCGGCCAGACCGCGGAACAGCGTCTGGCACAGATGCAGATGCCCGTGCACGAACCCGGGGATGACGAACGCGCCGCCGGCATCGATCTCGGCATCAGGGGTCGCCCCGGCCAGCGCCGTCGGGACGTTGGGACCGAGCGCCGCGATCAGGCCATCGCGCACCAGCAGATCTCCGCGCAGGACGGTGCCGGCGGCGTCCATGCAGACCACCGTGCCGGATCGGATGAGGAGCGTGCTCAGCGGCGTGCCTCCCTGCGGTCGAGCGTGCGCGGGCTTCCGTGGCCGGCGCGGGTGGGTCGAATGGCTGCGTCGGGACGATGGCGGTCCCCGGGCGGGGTGTCAAGATGGCGTCGAGTGCGCATGGGCCCCGTGGAGAGGGTGCTTGCCCCACTTGATTGACCCTTCCGGGAGCGGCACATACCTTGGCGTCATGAGCCTCTCCCCGGATCTTCCCATCAGGGAAGTTGTGGAGCTCGCCGATCCGCTCGCCGCTGTGCGGGCGTTGGCGCATCTCCGATATCCGTTCCTGCTCCATTCCTCGGCGCCGGGGGGGCGGGCGCGGTGGTCATTCTTCGGGGCGGATCCGTTCGCCGTGTTCGGGGCGGACGAGTACGAATCGGCGCGGGCTCTGTGGCGCGACCTCAGGGCCGCGGAGCCCGAGACCGCTCGGGGGCCGGACGACTCGCCGTTCCGTGGCGGGGCGGTCGGGTACTGGGCGTACGACTTCGGGCGGCGCCTCGAGCGTCTGCCGGCACTGGCGGCGGATGACCTCGGGCTTCCGGACCTGCTGCTCGCGTTCTACGACGTGGTGGGCGCGTTCGACCACGAGACCGGGCGGGCGTGGCTCATCTCGAGCGGGCTGCCGGTCGAGCGGGGGCTGCGTCACGAGAGGGCGCGGGATCGGCTGCGCCTGTTCGCTGGCCTGCTCGCGGCCCCGCCGAGGGCCGGGCGACCGCCGGACGCGCGCCGCGAGGCCATCGCCCACCCACGCTCCACGTTCGCGCCCGACGCCTACCGCACGGCGGTCGAGCGCGTGAAAGAGCTGATCCGAGCCGGCGATATCTTCCAGGCCAACCTCTCCCAGCGTTGGACGCTGCCGGTCGAGGCGGCCGATCCCACGGCCCGGGCGCTCACGTTGAGCGAGGCGCTCGCGACGCTGTCTCCGGCGCCCCATGCCGCCTTCTTCGGCGCCCCGGATCACGCCATCGCCTCGGCGAGCCCCGAGCGGTTCCTCGAGCTGCGCGGACTGCGCGTCGAGACCCGGCCCATCAAGGGCACGCGGCCGCGCGGCGCCGACCCGGCTGAGGACGCGCGCCTCGGCGCCGAGCTGGTGGCCAGCGCCAAGGACCAGGCCGAGAACGTCATGATCGTGGACGTGCTCCGGAACGACCTCGGCCGGGTGTGCGACGCCGGGTCGGTCGCGGTCACCGGGCTGTGCGAGCTGGAGACGTTTCCGCAGGTCCATCACCTCACCTCGACGGTGACCGGCACGCTCGCGCCTGGCCGCGACGCGTTCGATCTGCTCCATGCCTGCTTCCCCGGCGGCTCGATCACCGGCGCCCCCAAGATCCGGGCGATGGAGATCCTCGAGTCGCTCGAGCCGGTGCGCCGCCACCTCTATACCGGGAGCGTCGGCTACGTGGACTGGAGCGGCGATGCCGACTGGAGCATCGCCATCCGCACCATGGTCGTCACCGAGCGCGCGGTCTACTTCGCGGCCGGCGGCGGCATCACCGCCGACTCGGACCCCGAGGCCGAATACCGCGAAACCCTCGACAAGGCGGAAGGCATGCGCCTGGCGCTCGAGCAGGTCGAGGGCCCGGTGTCTCTGACCCCTGCGTTGGCGGGTCGGACGTGAGCCCCGGCGAGGTGCCCGCACCCGCGACGCCTGGGCGCACCCTGTGGATCAACGGCCGGCTCTGCCGTGGCGACGAGGCGACGATATCGTTGTTCGACCGCGGCGCGCGTGATGGCGAGGGGCTTTTCGAGACGCTCCGGATCTATGGCGGACGCCCGTTCGCATGGTCCCGCCACATGGAGCGCCTGGTGCTCTCGGCGGCGGTGCTGGGCTTCCCGGTCCCGGCCTCACCGGTCACGCTCCGTGCGGCGCTGGATGAACTCCTTTCAGTTGAGGGGCTCACCGACGCGGTCGCGCGGGTCACCGTCACGCGCGGCATCCGGGGCGGCACGCCCAAGCGGGCGTCCCGCACCGGCGCCTGGGCCGAGGTGGAACCGCTCGCCGCCCGGCTCTGGCGCGGGACGCGAGCCGGCGCGGCGACCGTCATCGTCTCCAAACGCCCCTTCGAGCCCGGACCCTTAGGCGGCCACAAAACCACGAGCCGGCTCGCCTACCACCTGGCGCGCGAGGAAGCCCGGGTGGCTCGGGCCGACGAGGCGCTGCTCGTGAGCCCGGCCGGAGAGGTTCTGGAAGGGACGACGAGCAACGTGTTCGCCGTGATGGGCGGCGAGGTACGGACCCCGCCCCTCGCATCCGGGATCCTGCCGGGCATCACGCGGTCGCTGGTGCTCGGGGCTTGCGCCTCGGCCGGGATCACGGCCCGCGAGCGCGCGCTGACGCTCGCGGATCTCGACGCCGCCGACGAGGTCTTCCTGACCAATTCGGTGCAGGAGATCGTTCCGGTCGGCACCTTGGTGGGTCGCGCCATCCCGGGGCGAACGGTCGCAGGCCGATTGCTCGCCGACTATCGCGCGCAGGTCGTGAGGGACTCGGGCGCCGCTGTCGACTGATGAACACCGCGGCGCACTCTGCGGGGGTTTGCCCAGTCGTGTGGCCGCGACACCCAGCGGAGTGCCCTGGGTCGGGCATCCCGCCCTCGCGCGGTCGCGGGTTTCACGCGCGCGGTCCGCGCACGAGCCGCACGCGAGCCGCGCAGAATGCGGGTCGGCATCAGAGAACCCCTGATGCGGCCGATATTCCGAGAACCCACTGCTCGGTGGCATGCATGATGCAACTTTCCCGGATCGGGAAGGGCCGGTTCCGTCTCTTAATGAGTACGGACGACGGCCCCCCGGGAATCCGAGTGGTTCCACGCTGCATGCATGAGTGATCCCCCGAGGGTGTGAGATGGCGGTCAAGGGCGGACGGGTCGACTTCCTGGCGCCTCACCTGCTGCGCAGCCAGCTGCTGCGGCCGGGATTCGTGCGCCTCACCCTGCGCATGGGGATCGCGCGTCACATGCCGCCCTGGGCCCGCCTCCAGTTCACCAACGGCGGGGTCACCGCCCGCGACCTGGACCAGGTGCTGGGCCGGGTTACCAGCCTCGCCTCGTGGGTGGACGAGTGGGAGCGGCTCGCCCGCGAGCACGAGCAGTCGGCGAGTGATGCGCTCGAACACGGCGACCGGGCGACCGCGTCGCGCCACTTCCTGTCGGCCTCGGCGGCCTACAACTTCGCCCAGTACGTCATCTTCCTCGACATCAGCCGCAAGCGGGCCCTGCACGAGGGCTGTGTGCGCGCCTACGGGCGCGCGGCGCCGCTGTTCGATCGTCCGGCCGTGCCGTTCGAGGTCTCCTTCCGGCGTCACCGGCTGCAGGGCTACCTCAGGATGCCGCCCGGCCGGCGACCGGCGCCGGTGGTCGTGATCTTCAATGGCACCAACGGCGTCAAGGAGGAGATGCACTGGTGGGGCGAGGCGCTGCTCGATCGCGGGCTCGCGGTCATCCTGTTCGACGGTCCGGGGCTGGGCGCCACGTGGCACCGGATGTCCATGGTCGCGGAGCCCCGTCCGGTCGGGGTGGCGATCCTGAACCAGATCGAGGCCACGCCCGAGCTGGATCCGGACGCGGTCGGATTCTTCGGCATCAGCCTGGGCGGCTACCTGGCGATCCGCATGGCGACCCACGACACCCGGGTCCGGGCGGTGGCGGCGGTGAGCCCGCCCTACTCGGCCGACGTCTACTGGAACGTGACGCTCGCGGCGCTGCGCCGCGAGCTGGCGGCCCTCTACAATGTCGAGGAGCGCGAGATGGCCGCGGCGGTCCCGCGCATCACGCTGGCGGATGTGATGCCAAAGCTGCGCTGTCCGCTGATCGTGGCGGGCGGCGGGCACGACCTCATCACGCCCGGGACCGAGGCGTGGCGCATCTTCGAGGACGGGCGTGGTCCGCGCGAGCTGGTCTACTACCCCGACGGCGGACACGAGTGCTTCAACATGCTCTCCGACCTGAGGCCCCGGATGGTGAACTGGCTGGCGCACCAGATCGAGCAGCACCGCGCAGGACAACACGCCGAGGCGCCCGAGGAGCAGGGGGCGCGCGACGGGGCGTGGCTCGCGGCCGAGGCGGTGGATGCCGATTTCGCCGACGCCCTGCGAGGGGACTCCCACCGCCGGGTCTGGAACCGGGTCCAGGGTTCCAACGGCAATGGGACCCACGCCGCGGTCACCAACGGTTCGAACGGTTGGCGCTGGCCCTGGGCGAAGACGGCACCGACCGGGCCCCGGATCGTCCACCGGCTCGCGCCGGCAGGCGCCGAGAGCGAACCCCGCTCCGGCTAAAGGCGCCCGGCGCCCGCGGACTCCTGACGCGGCTCGACGGGCAGGCGGACCCAGGCGGTTCCGAAACGGCTCTGGTACATGCGGCTGTCGGCCTGGTCGAGCAGCACCGAAGCGCTTGCCTTTCCGTCCCACACGACCACGCCGAAGCTGATGCTCGAGTGCCGCGGGGATCGCTGGAAGAAGTCCTGCGCCGCGCGGTGTGCGACGACCTCCGCGCCGACCCGGTCGGTCACGAGGGTCATCACGAACTCGTCCCCGCCCACGCGGTAGGCGACGTCCGTGCCGATCCGCGAGCACGAGCGCAGCACCGCTCCCAGCACCCGCAGCGTGTCGTCACCGACCGCGTGCCCGTTCATGTCGTTGATCTGCTTGAAGTGGTCGATGTCCATGTAGAGCAGCGCCATCGGCACATCGATCCGTTCGGAGAGCCGAAGCGCTCGCGGCAGGTCGCGCTCGAGGGCGCGGCGATTTCCGAGCCCGGTGAGCGGGTCGGTGAGGGTGAGTCGCTCGAGCTCGGCCAGGTGGCGGACGGTGTAGCGCTGCTCGCGCCGGATCAAGGTGAGGATCCACCAGCCCATCAGCAGGGTCAGCCCCGAGACGGTGAGCTCGGTGGTGTATGCCCGGGCCTGTTGCGGCCACCCGCCCTGCTCGTACAGCTCCGCCAGCCACGGGATCGCGGCCACGATGAGGATGAAGACCGTCGGGAAGACCAGCAGGCGACGGGAGAGGATGCCGCGGGAGGACGGGTTGCCCGGGCTCATGGCTCCTTCGCGCGCGAGGTGCGGTCCCAGCCGACCCAGGGAGGCCGCGACCGGGCGCCTCGCTTACTGGCTGCAGGACCGAAGCATAGGACCCCCCCGCGGGGGGGTCAATTAGACGAGCGAGGATGCCGTGTGGCATCCCCGCTCGATCTCATCCGTGCCGGGTCGCAAGACCGGGCGTGCGAACGCCTACCGGTGGCGCACCTTCAGCTCGCCCCAGGTGGCTTTCCGGGTCGGCGTGCTCACGCAGTGCCCGGGGCCGGTGACGCCGTTATTGAAGTTGTCCAGGCACTGCGTGTTTGCGCTGGTCGCCGCCGGCGCCAGGCTGCACGTCCCGAGCGGTGGGATCTTGTTGGCGCCGCAAGTGGCCAGGAGCGCATCCGCGGAGTTGATGCAGGCCGCCACCGCCGCCGGGTTCGCGCCCTGACAGATGTTGAGCTTGGCCGCGATGAGCTGGTGCGCCATCGAGATCGCACCGTTGCCGCCGACGGACTGGGCCAGGATCGCCAGCAGCTCGGCCTGCGTGTAGAAGTTGTTCCCGAGCTGCATCGGGAGACAACCGGCCGGCCAGGCCTCCGGGTGGTTCTTCCAGTAGCCCTGCGTGTAGGTGCAGTCCTGGGTCTGGAGCGTCACGTCCTCGAAGTTGTCCGTGTACCCGCTCCGATAGACCGTCGGGCTGGCGTTGGCGAACGCGCAGAACATGTACTCGGTCCCGTACTCGAGCTCGCCGCCCCACTCGGAGCGCCACGCCGTCGCCCTCACGCCCGACTCGTCGAACAGGTCACCGATCTCGACTGTGACGGACTCGTACGGGCCGAGCCGGAAGCTCGCGGCCTGGTTCGGGAATACGTTCAGGCTCGGTGCGCCGGTGAACGACGCCTCGCCCTGGTTGGGGTCGCCGTAGAGCCACCACTCGCCATTGTTCGCGATGAAATCCGACTTCTTCATCCACCAGAGGGTGAATCCCTGCGGCGCTCCGGAAGCGCCGGCGGTGATGGTGACGGTCTGGCGGGCGA
>JBKJXJ010000474.1:0-3529 GCA_046716125.1 Candidatus Eiseniibacteriota bacterium | reverse complement strand
GGTGGGGGGTGGGGGTGGGCGGGGGCGGTAGGGGGAGGTCGGCTCGTGGTAGCAGGGAACGACTACTTGGCACGCCTGATGTCGGGCCGGGAGTCGCTAAGGAGGACGCAGCTTGGAACGAACCGGCGACGAGCTTGCTCAGCATGCTGCTGCGATGGCCAAGGAAGACATTGAGGCGAGGAAACAGTTCTTGGAGCGCGCCGAGTCCGAGTACCAGAAGGCGTCCGAACGCAAGCCAGTACATCCCCAGGTGGCCGCCTATCGCAGCCACAAGCTCAGAATCCTTCGTGACATCTTGGACAATCCATTCAGCCTGCGGGTAGACGCAGCAGCGGACAGCCAGTCGCCTACGCCGTACTACTTCACACGTGCACGCGAGTCCCTCACTGAGCGTGACCCTATGCTGATCACGTGGACAGCCCCGATAGCAACGTTGCGACACGGGAAGCCGGGCGAAACAGTCACAGTCTTCACGCCCAATGGCCCGGCCGAGCACCTGGTGCGGGCGAAGGGCACCTACGGGCGATGCGGCATCAGTATTGAGGACGTAGTGTACGAGCTGCTATCGGGACGCATCAGCGTACCGTCTCTAGATGAGCTGATTGCCTCGGTCGATGGAATCGCACCGCCCACGGCTCGGCTGACCGACCAGCCTTTCCGGCCGCCCGCCCATATCGGTCTCCGCGAGATCATCTTCGAGACGGATCGCAACCAGGATGAACAACTGCGTTACCCAATGAAGGGGCATCTTGTCATCGAAGGGGCTCCTGGCAGCGGAAAGACAACCATAGCGCTGCAGCGGATAGTCTACGTTATTGATCAGCAGTATGACCTCCTCGGGCTATCGCGCCAGTCTCCCAGGTTTTCTGAAGGGGGCACGGTCGTTTTTGTTCTAAGTGAGACACTTGAGAGCTATCTCGAGGTCCTTCTTCATGACCTGCAGCTTCATGACGTTGTGGTTCATCCAGTCAGACAGTTCATAGCAGGAGGGGTGCGAGAGCGAGGGGTTGCCAAGTCGCTCCGAGAGGCCCCAGAAGAGACGGATGGGCTGCGCTACTTGAAGGCCGTTGCGCATGTCCTGCCCGCATTGCGAAGAACAGCCGCAGAAGGCGCCACGAAACGCCTGCTTGGGCTGAAGAGTGCGTTGTCCAACGAGACCCTGCTCCCGACAAATACGCCCGGCGAGATCGACATCTACAAGAATGTGGCGGAGAAGGTTGGGGAGATGGCCCTAAGCGCGGGACGCGGCCTCGGGAATATTGGGGGACGTCTAGGCGCCCTGCTTGAGGAAGTCGATCAGTGGCGTAAGACGTATCCGAGTCGGGAGTCCGACTTCAGGGATCTGCGATCGCGGCTGGTTGACGGCGTCCGAGAGGCCGTCGCGCCGGCTGATCTTCTCCGCGAGTTCGTCTTGTCGCCCGCATGCGAAGGCGTTGCGAACGAAGTGCTTGGAGTGCCGGTGTTGGGGCACTCGTTCAACCCCCGAGACTCGGTGGCCGAGTGGCGACGCCAATGGGAGAACGGCCGGATCACGTACCGCGATCTTGTTCTGCTTGGCTGGATCATTCAATGGCAGACCGAGGGCATGCTCGATGGCAAGAGCCCAGCCGGAATGCCAAGACCGTGGCCGCGGTTCTCGCATATCATTGTCGACGAGGGCCAGGATCTGTCGGAAGTTGAGATGCGATTGATCCTGTCGATGGCTTCACCGGGCACCAACTGCGTCACCGTTGTCGGCGATTTGGTGCAGCGCCTGAACTGGCCCGAAGGCCTTGACAGTTGGGCAGACGGTGGATTGGTCCTGAATGGCGAGGACGGTTACCTCGGGCTGTTCCGCTTGAACTATCGCCAGACTTGGGAACTGGGCCACTTCGCCGCCGTCTACCATCGGGACGTATTCGGCAGAGCTCCCCAGTTCGATCCGTCAGACAAGAAGCGGGGCCCCTGGCCGGTCTTGTATGGGGCGGCCAGTCACGGAGAGGCTGCAGAGCACGCGGCAGAAGCCATACGGCAAATGCTCGATCGCAACCCAAACCATTCTGTTGCGGTGTTGGTTTAGAGTGAGGAGGACTGTGAACCGCTGAGGCTTGTCCTGGAAGAGCGGCTATTCGGAATGGCGGATGTGCGCGTGTCGGCTGGGGCCGACCTCGTCAAGCGCCAAGTTGTCCACGTGGCCACGACCCAGGCTGTCAAAGGATTGGAATACGACGGCGTCGTCCTTGTTGATGGTGTTCCGGGCAAGTCCCGCGGAACGTGGTGGTCGCGACTGGTTGTTGGTCGCGCGGAGAAGCCCGGGGAGGGCGATGAGGCGAGGAGGCGAAGGCACTTGAGGCGTCTATACGTCGCCATAACGCGGCCCTGCGTTGACCTGGCCATCGTTGCGGGGGATAGCGTGTCCGAATGGCAGGCGATCCTCAACGAGGCAAAGAAGGCGTAATCCGCGGCCCCAAGCATGCTCACGGACACCCGCCGGGCCTCGCCGGGGTGCGGCTCAAGGCGGGGAAGGGCCGAGCATCCCGCCCGCCAGGTGCTGGTGGCGCAAGTCGCTGTCCCGCAACGACAAGGCTACTAGGCACCGCCCTTGGAATGTCCTCCTCCCGAGCCCGGCGCAGACGGCGCCCGGCGCTTCAGACGGAGAGCGGGCACCGGCGCCCGGCTCCGGAACGAGATCCGCCGGACGGGAGATGGACGATGGAGAAGAGCACGAAGTGGAGTCGCGCGGCGCTGGCGACGGCGCTGGTCATGACCGCGGCGGTCGCGGTCGGGTGTGGCGGTCAGGAGCAGGCGGGGACCTCTGCGAGCGCAGGTTCCTCGCAGGACGTGGTCGCGGCGAGCGCGAGTATCCCGGTGGGGGGCGCGCCCTCGACGGGCGCGGGGCAGGCGCTCCAGGGGTCGGAACAGATCGCGACGGTCTCGAACGACTCGCTGCCGCCGGACGTGGACGCCTCGATCAGCGAGTCGCAGGTCTCGCCCGGGACGATCATCGACGTCCGGGCGAAGGGCTCGCCAGACGTCGAGGAGGTGCTGCTCTCGGACGGGCGCGGCAAGCCGCAGCGGTTCGCCTACGACTCCAGCGCCGATCTCTGGCGGGCGTCGTACCGGGTGCCGGTCAAGGTCACGGGCGAGCGCCTCGAGCTGGCGGTAACGGCGAAGAACGAGGTCGGCCGCTGGCGCCGGGTGTGGGTGTTCTCGGTCGTCGAGCGGGAGGCGGCAAAGGACTCCACGGAGGCGGTCGTCGAAGAGAAGTAGCTGGCGGGGGCGGTCGTGCGGGGGGCGCGGAGGGAGCCCGCCTCCCCCCCCCCTCCGGCCCACCCAGGGCTTATTAGCGGTCCCGCTATTTACTTTCCGGTCAGCTAAAGCTAACCTCCACTGGCTTTACTTACCGCCTCCGCAACTAAAGCTGCTTCAGTTGGAGGGCCCGCATGCGCAGGGCAGCCACCGGGACCTACGAAAGCACGTCCGTCGCGGGCGAGGCTGTCCGGGCCTTCGTCCCGCGGGCGCTGCCGCCGAGCCCCGCCCTTCGGCTGGA
>JBKJXJ010000473.1:0-2595 GCA_046716125.1 Candidatus Eiseniibacteriota bacterium | reverse complement strand
GCCGTGGCGGGCGCGCAGGGTCGGGAGCGGATCCGAATTCCGGTCGGTCGCGGCGAGGTGGTCAGCTCGACCGAGGACGTCCGGACCGTCGCGATCGCCGAGCCCAAGATCGCCGACGCGGCGGTCGGTTCGGCCAAGACCGTGGTGGTCAATGCGAAATCTGCGGGAATCACGACCCTGGTCGTCTACAACGAGGGCGCCCGGTACAAGGTCTACGACGTCGAAGTGTACGTCCCGAACGGCGACAAGCAGGTGGCGTTGCACGTGCGGGTGGCCGAGGTGAACAACAACGCCCAGCGCGAGATCGGATTCGATTTCCTGGGCCAGCACAATGGCAGCGGCGGATTCTGGCAGGGCGGACTCTACACGACCAAGGTTTCCCCGCCCTCGATCCCGCTCGCAATCGGCCCTGCGACGGACGGCTTCCTTCACTACGAGCCCGTCGCCGGCAACTGGATCCTGCAGACGCAGTGGAAAGCGCTGGAAGAGTCGGGTGATCTGCGGACGCTCGCCAACTCCACGTTGATGGCCCGCAGTGGTGAGAAGGCCTCGTTCCTGGCGGGCGGCGAGATCGCCATCCCGATCGCCAGCGGGGCGAGCACCACGGGCGGCACGGCGGTGACGATCCAGTGGAAGGAGTTCGGCGTGAAGATCAACTTCACGCCGACGGTCGAGGAGAACAACAGCATCACGCTCAACGTTACTCCTGAGGTCAGCCAGATCGACTTCAGCAACGCGCTCACGCTATCGGGGTTTGTCGTGCCGACGCTCATCAGCCGCAAGGCCTCGACGACCGTGAACCTGAACTCCGGCGAGCATCTGGTCATCGGCGGTCTCAAGCAGATGGAGAAAGTGAAGCATGTGAGGCGGATCCCGGTGCTGGGTCGTATCCCGCTGCTGGGCTTCTTCTTCACCAACACCCGCACCGAAAATGTGGAACGCGATCTTCTGGTCGTCGTCTCGCCCGAGCTGGTGGAGGCTGCGGCAGCGACCCTGCCCGCGCTTCCGACCGACCGCAAGAGCAACTAGGCCGGATCGCAAACGACAGGAAAGCCCAATGAAGCCCCCTCGCAAGTCGGTTCACCGGAACGAACGCGGTGTCGTCATCATCTGGTCCGCGTTCTTCATGCTCATGATGCTGGGCTTCGTCGCCCTCGGGATCGACGTCGCCAAGGTCATGGCCACCCGGACCGAGTTGCAGAACGCCGCCGACGCCGCGGCGCTGGCGGGGGTTTCGGCGATCGACTTCAGCACCGGCCAGGTCATGCCGGACAGCGCGGTCATGCGCGCCCAGCTCACGTCCTCGAACAACAAGGCGTTCGTGGATGCTCCGGTCTCGGTCACGCTGCTGGCCGCCGACGTCCAGGTGAATTCCGACGAGAACACGGTCAAGGTCACGGTGCGGCGGAACTCGGCGACCGACGGTTCAATGGTCACCCATGTGGCGCAGGTGCTGGGCATCACGCGGGTGGACGTCAACGCCACCGCGACCGCCAAGGCGGAGCGGACCTGCCAGCAGTGCGAGCGACTCGCCCCGATGGCGGCCCTGCCGCCGGCCGGCCAGGGCACGTTCCGGGTCGGCTGCAACCAGCCGTACCAGCTGGTGAGAGGGGACGGGTCCGGCTCGAATGGGAACTGGCAGCTCCTCAGCTTCCCCGACTGCCCGGAGGGCCAGTGCGCCGACATGTCGGGCGCCACTGGAGCCGACTACCTGAGATGCCTTCTCGAGAACGGGTACGCATGCTGCGTCAGCGTCGATGAGCGCGTTCTGACCAAGCCGGGAGCCAACGCGGGCCCGGTCATCCAGGGCCTCCAGGCCCGCTGGGACGCCGACACTGATCGGAGATCGAACATTTGCTTCTCCGAGTACCAGGGCAACCACATGCGGATCGTCAACGTGCCGGTGACCCGTCCGCTCGGGGGTGGCCGCCAGGAGGTCGTCGTGACCGGCTTCGCGGCTTTCTTTCTCCATAAGCGGCCGACTGGACCTGGGCAGCCGGTGTGGGCGGAGTTCGTCTACGACGTCGTGCCTGGCGCCGGGGGTAACTGCAACAGCACCGTCTTCACCATCCGACTCATCGAGTAAGGCAAGGGAGAGCCCGTGAATTCCATGCTGACAGTGGTCCTGGTGCATCGCGACGACTATGAACGCGGACAGCTCCGCCTCGCACTCGAGGGCTTGAGCGGCGTTCAGATCGCCGGCGAGCGCAATGACATGAGGGCCGGTATCGCCCTGGCGAATCAGGTGCGTCCGAGCATCCTGATCCTGGACATCGTGCACCCGGTCGAGGACACGCTCCACGCGGCCTCCCAGTTCAAGCTCGATCACCCCGATTCCGCCATCTTCCTGGCCACCGAGGTGTTCGATCCCGACACCCTGTTGCGCGCGCTGCGCGCGGGCGCCCAGGAGGTGCTCCGCCGGCCGCTGGACCGCTCCGCGTTGCGCGAGGCCGTCGAGCGCGTCGCGCGCCAGAACGCCAAGAAGACGGGCGTGGGCGGGGCCGCGCGCAGCGTCATCACCGTGTTCTGCAACAAGGGCGGCTCGGGGGTCAGCACCGCGGCCACCAATCTCGCCATCAGCCTGCGACGCCTCAC
>JBKJXJ010000472.1:0-4919 GCA_046716125.1 Candidatus Eiseniibacteriota bacterium | reverse complement strand
AACGGGGCGAAGCCGCACGCGCGACCGTCCGATCGGAAGATCGGTCCGAACGAGCTCGTCGTCATCGATTTCGGATGCATCGTGGACGGGTACTGCTCGGACATGACCCGCACTGTCTCCGTCGGCGATCCGGGACCCGAGGCTCGCCACCTCTGGGACACCGTGCTGCTCTCGCAGGAAGCGGGCCGCCGCGCGGTCGCGGTAGCCGCGGAAACCGGGGAGAGCGGGGTGTTGCCCGGGCTGTTCGTCACCTTCGAAGGCGGCGAAGGCACCGGCAAGAGCACGCAGATCGCCCGCCTCGCCGAGCGCCTGCGCGCCCTCGGCATCGAGCCGGTCATCACCCGCGAGCCCGGTGGCACGCCGCTCGCTGAGGGGATCCGCGCGCTGCTGCTCGACGTCGGCCGCGCGCCGGGGCCGCTCGCCGAGGCGTTCCTGATGGAAGCCGCGCGCGCCGATCTGGTCGCGCAGGTGATCCGGCCCGCACTGGCCGAGGGCCGCGTCGTGCTGTGCGACCGCTACGACGATTCCACGCTCGCCTACCAGGGCGCGGGCCGCGGGCTGGACGTCGCGATGCTGCGCGAGTGGAACCGCGCCGCCACCGGCGGCCTCGCGCCCGACCTGACGCTGCTCTTCGACCTCGACCCCAGGACCGGGCTCGAGCGCCGGGCGGGGGCGGCCGGCGCGCCCAACCGCCTCGACCGCGAGCCGCGCGAGTTCCACGCCCGCGTGCGCGAAGGCTTCCTCGAGCTGGCGCGTTCGGAGCCCGGCCGGTTCGTGACGCTCGACGCCTCGCTCCCCCCCGAGGCGACGGAAGCGAAGCTCTGGGAGGCGGTCGAGGCGCGGCTTCCCCGCTGATTCAGGACACCGCTGAGGGGCGCGGACGTCCCTGCCGATGACCCTCATGGAGGGGGGGCCGGGACCCCCGGGCCGGCCCGGCCTCGACGGTTCGAAGGGACCCCGGCCCGCGCCCGCTGTGCTATATTCGCGTTCTTCCATCGATCCGCCGGGGGCTCCGTCCGATGCTCCCCGCGACCCGGTCCGGGCCCCGCGACCCGCGCCGGAGGAGGGACCTTCGAGCCGCCTGGAGGCGTGGTGATCCGTCGTCGCATCGTGCTGGGCAGCGTGCTGGTGGTCCTGTTCGGCATCGGCTGGGTGGCCGGGCGTGGCAGCGCGCGCGCCGGGGACCTCTACCAGAACCTGGATCTGTTCGTGGAGATCCTGCACCGCATCCAGGAGAACTACGTGGATCCGGTGGAGCCCGAGAAGCTCATCACCGGCGCCATGAAGGGGATGCTGCGCGATCTCGATCCGTACTCGCAGTACCTCGACGCCGGCTCCTATCAGAACCTCCAGGCCGCGACGCACGGCAGCTTCAGCGGCATCGGGGTCGAGGTCAGCATCCGCGACGATTACCCCACCGTCATCTCGCCGATCGAGAGCGGCCCGGCGTGGACGCTGGGCATCCGCTCGGGCGACATCATCACGCGCATCGATGGCAAGAGCGCGGCCGGCCTGACCATCGACGAGGTCGCGCAGCGTCTGCGCGGCCCCGAGGGCAGCCATGTGCAGATCAGCATCCACCGCGAGGGGGACGAGGGCGAGGTCGAGTACTCGATCGAGCGCCGCGAGATCGTCACCAAGAGCGTGCGCCACGCGTTCGTCGTCGAGAACCGCGTCGGCTACGTGCGGCTCGCCAACTTCTCGGAGACCTCGGGAGGCGAGGTGCGCGCGGCCCTCCAGCGGCTCAAGGCCGACGGGGCGAACCGCCTGATCCTCGACCTGCGCTCGAACCCGGGCGGCCTGCTGGATCAGGCGGTGGACGTCGCCGAGCAGTTCGTGAAGCAGGGCACCAAGCTGGTCGCCACGCGCGGGCGGGCGCGCGGGCAGGACAACCTCTATTTCGCCTCCGAGGTCCACCCGCTGCTCGACTGGCCCATGGTCGTATTGGTGGACGGCGCCAGCGCCTCGGCGTCCGAGATCGTCGCCGGGTCGCTGCAGGATCTCGACCGCGCGCTGGTCGTCGGCCAGACCACGTTCGGGAAGGGCTCGGTGCAGAGCGTGTTCCCGCTGCGCGAGCGGACCGTGGCGCTGAAGCTCACGACCGCGCGCTACTACACGCCCAGCGGCCGCTCGATCCACAAGCCGCCGCCGCCGGCGGCCCCGCTCTCCGCCGGGCTCGCCGACGACGACGGGCCGGAGCCGGGAGCCGGGTCCCCGTTGAAGCCCGCCCCGGGGACCGCGAAGTCCGACTCGGCCGCGCTCTCGTTCCGCACCCTTTCTGGGCGCACGGTCTTCGGGGGCGGCGGCATCCATCCCGATCTCGCGGTGCCTCGCGACTCGCTGCCGCCGCTGACCAACCGCGTCGAAGGCCGCGGGCTCGCGTTCCGGTTCGCGAACCGCTGGGTCAACACCCACCGCGCCTGGCGCGCGAACGACCCGCTGACGCCCGAGCTGTGGAAGGATTTCGCCGACTTCCTCACCGCCGAGAAGGTGCCGTTCGACGAGCGGGCGATGGCCGCCGAGCGCGCGGTGCTCTCCCGTTCGCTCCGCCGCGAGCTGGCCCGCCGTCTGGGCGGCGACGCGGCCGCCATCAAGGTGGCGCTCGAGGGGGATCCGGCGTTCGAGCGGGCGCTCCAGGTGCTGAGCCGGGCGCGCACCGCGCGCGAGGTGTTCGCCGCCGCCCCCGACGCGCGTCGCACGCGCCGGGACCTCGATCCGGGCCGGAGGCCGGCCACCGTCCGTTGACGATGCCGCACGCGTTCCTCTGTGACTTCGACGGCACCGTCTCGCCGTCCGACATCGGCGCGGCGTTCGCCCGGCGCTTCTCGCCCGGCGGCGCGGCCGAGACCCCTGAGTTCCTGGCCCGCTGGATGCGCGGCGAGATGGGACATCGCGAGCTGACGACGGCCCAGTGCGCGCTGCTCTCGGTGACGCGCGAGGAGGCGCTGGCGTTCATACGCGCGTTCGCGCTCGATCCGCACTTCGCCCCGTTCGTGCGCGAGGCCGAGGCGCGCGGCGACGCGGTCGCCGTGGTGAGCGAGGGCTTTGACTTCTACGTGCGCGATCTGCTCGAGCGGGCCGGACTGGCGGCACTGCCCTGGAGCGCCAATGTCGCCCGCTTCGACCCCCGCGGTGACGGTGGACGCGTGACCCCCGAGTTCCCGTCCGCCCCCGACGGGTGCGGGCGATGCGGCAACTGCAAGGGATCGCACGTCCGGGCCTGGCGCGCGCGCGGATACCGGACGGTGCTGGTCGGCGACGGGCTCTCCGACCGCTGCGGAGCGCGCGAGGCGGACCGCGTGATCGCCCGCAGGGACCTGCTCGCGTGGTGCCGCGAAGAGCGGATCGAGGCGATCCCGTTCGAGAGCTTCGCCGACGTGCGGCGGGCCGCGCGGACGATGGTGACATCCGACCGCGACGCCCGGGCGAGCCAGGTGTTCTGATGCGCATCGGCCCGGTCCAGAGCGACTCGCCGTTCCTGCTCGCCCCGCTCGCGGGGGTGAGCGACTCCCCGTTCCGCCGGCTGGCGCGCGAGCAGGGAGCCTCGATCGTCTACACCGAGATGGTCTCGGCGGACGGTCTCGTGCGCGGCAACCAGGCGACCCTCGACTACTGTTCCTTCGATCCGGTCGAACGCCCGATCGGCATCCAGCTGTTCGGCTCGAACCCGGACGTCATGGCCGACGCTGCGAGGCGGCTGTGCGACCTGCCGGACGAGCGGCGTCCGGACCTGATCGACGTCAACATGGGCTGCCCGGTCCGCAAGGTGGTGAACCGCGCGGCCGGAGCGGCGTTGCTGACCAACGTCCCGCTGCTCCAGGACATCGTGCGCAAGATGGCGTCCGCGAGCAGCGTGCCCGTGACCGCCAAGGTCCGCCTGGGCTGGGACGGCGGCTCGCAGAACGTCGTCGAGGTCTCCAGGGCGCTCGAGGACGCGGGCGCCGGCGCGGTCGCCATCCACGCCCGCACGCGGGCGGAGAAGTTCGAAGGCGCGGCCCACTGGGAGATGATCGGCGCCGCCAAGCAGGCGGTGAGGATCCCGGTGATCGGCAACGGCGACGTCCGCACCCGCGAGGACGCCGTCCGCATGCTCAGCCAGACGGGCTGCGACGCCGTGATGCTCGGACGCGCGGCCTTCGGCGACCCCTGGGTCTTCCGCCGGCTGCGGGCATTCCATGAGCGCGGCGAGATGCTGCCGCCCCCGACCGCCTCGGAGCGGCTCGAAGCGGGCCTGCGCCATCTGCGGCTCATGGTGGCCGAGTTCGGCGAGGCCGCGGCCAGCCGCGAGATGCGCAAGCACGTGGCGTGGTACATCAAGGGCCTCCCGAACAGCTCGCGGGTGCGCGACCAGGTGAACCACACGCCGACCACCGAGGCGCTCGCCGCACTCCTGCGCGGCTACCTCGAGGAGCTCGAGCGCGACGGTCTGGGCGGCTTCGCCCCCGAGCCGGACGCGACGCCGGCGGAGGCCGCGGGTGCGACCGGCTGAGCTGACCCGCCTGCTCCAGCGCGTGCGCCGCGGCACCGTCACCCCCGCCGTCGCCGCCGCCGCGATCGCCGAAGCCCCGTTCGAGCAGATGGCCTTCGCCACGCTCGACCACCAGCGCGCCCTCCGCACCGGTTTCCCCGAGGTCGTCTTCGGCCTCGGCAAGACCCCGAAGCAGATGGTCGCCATCATGACCAGGCTCGCCGAAAGGCACCCGCTGGTGATGGCCACGCGGGTCGACGGCGAGGCGCGCATCGCCCTCGCGGCAGCACTGCCCCACGCCGAGATCCACGACAACGCCAGAGTTGTCATCGTCGATGCAATCCGGCACAGAGTCCCAAAAGGCGGGGCCGACAAGGGACACCTCCTCGACGCAGCCCGGGGGGCCGGGGGTCGCGCGAGGAGTGGGGCTGGAGCGGAGCGCCCGAAAGGG
>JBKJXJ010000471.1:0-3516 GCA_046716125.1 Candidatus Eiseniibacteriota bacterium | reverse complement strand
ATGCCAGCCGTGCCGAGCCGCAGCGTGGTGGCCGTGACGAAGGTCGTGGCGGTGAGCGCGGACGCGGCGGCGAACGCGAACGCGGTCGTGGTGGGGATCGTGACCGGGATCGCGCGGGCCGCGAGCCGGTCGTGGCTTCGAGCCCCCGCAGCGACGATGCCGTCGCCGAGCGCCAGGACAGTGGGCCCGGGTTCGAGGCGGGCGGTCCCCCTCGGGAGCGGGCACCGATCGACGAGGGCGATGGGCGCCGGCGCCGGCGTGGTCGCCGGGGCGGCCGTGGACGCGACGATGAGCGCCCGGCGCGCGGGCTGCCGATGGAAGACGGCGCGGTCGCAGTGGCGCCGGAAGCCGCGACGTCCGGCGCTCCGGTCGGCGATGCCCCGGCGATGATGGACGAGGGACGTCCGCCGCGTGAGGCACGCGAGGCGCGTGAGCCGCGTGAGTTCCGGCGTGAGGAGCGCGGCGACCGTGGTGACCGTGGCGATCGCGGCGATCGCGGCGAGTCCCGTCCGACCGGGCCGGTCCTGCCGGCTGCCGAGCTGGAGGCGCGCGCGACACGGGTCACCGAGGAACTGCTGCGGGCGATGGGATTCGAAGCCAAGATCTCGTCACGAGCCGATGGCGACAATGTAGACGTGACCGCCGAGGTGTCTCAAGGCGAGGAGCTGCTGACCGGTCGCAAGGGCGAGGTTCGCCAGGCGCTCCAGCACCTGCTCAACCTGACGGTCAATCGCGGCGAGGGGATGCGCTATCACCTCCAACTCGAGATCAACGAGTTCTGGAAGCATCGCGAGACCGAACTGGAGACGCTGGCCCACTCGATGGCCGATGACGCGGTGGCCCGCGGCGGCGAGGTGCTGACCGACTACCTCAATGCCCAGGAGCGCCGGATCATCCACGTCACGCTGCGCGAGGACTCGCGCGTCAAGACGTACGCCATCGGCGACGGGCTGATCAAAAAGCTGGCCGTGGCTCCGGCGGATCAGGCGGAGGCGTCGAGAGAAGCGGACTGACCCCGATCGCACGCACGTCGCGCCGGGGCCGTTCGCGGACCCGGCGCTTCGTCGTTTCAGGGACCATCGAGATGCAGATCCTGGATGACACGATCGCGGCGATCGCCACGGCCCCGGGGGCGGGGGGGCTGGCGGTCGTGCGCTTGAGCGGGGTGCGGGCGCTGGCCGTGGCGGACGCCGTGTTCCGCGGTCCGGTGCCTCTGGCTTCGGCCTTGAGTCATACGGTTCATCATGGGTGGGCGTTGTGGCCGAGTGGCGCATCGGGTGCCGAGGCGGCGGGCGTCGTAACCCCACCCATTGAGGACGTGGTTCCCGACCGTCGCCTCGACGAGGTGCTGGCTACGGTGTTCCGCGCGCCGCGCTCGTACACGCGCGAGGACGTGGTCGAGCTGTCGTGCCATGGTGGGGAGCTTTCGTCGCGCCGGGTACTGGCGGCGTTGCTGGCGGCGGGGGCTCGGCTCGCTGGACCTGGGGAGTTCACCATGCGGGCGTTCCTCAACGGGCGGATGGATCTCGCCCAGGCCGAAGCGGTCGCCGACCTCATCCACGCAGAGACCACGGCGGCGCATGAGCTGGCGGTCACCCAGCTCTCGGGCGAACTCTCCCGTCGTGTGGATGCGCTGAGCGAGCGCATCGCGGACGCGGTGGCCGAGGTCGAGGCGCGTGTGGATTTCGCCGAGGACGTGGGCGGGGTCGAGGTGCCGCCGCACGTCGTCGCGGCGATCGGTGCGGTGGATGGGGCGCTCGCCGAGCTGCTTCGCGATGCCGTCTGGGCCCGCGCCGTACGCGAAGGGGTCCGGGTGCCCCTCGTGGGGCGACCCAACGTGGGCAAGTCGTCGCTCTTCAACGCGCTCCTCGGTGAGGCCCGTGCCATCGTCACCGACACGCCGGGCACGACGCGTGACCGTGTGAGCGAGGCGGTCGAGCTGGCCGGCATCCGCGTGACGCTCTCCGACACCGCCGGATTGCGCGAGACCGAGGACGCCGTGGAGTCGCTCGGCGTCGCGCGTGCGCGCGAGGCTCTCGCGGGCTGTGCGGTGGCGATCTGGGTCGTGGATGGGTCCGCTCCGCTCGCGGCCGAGGACCGGGCGATCGCGAGGGAGCTGGCGGGCAAGCGGGTCGTGGCCGCGGTCAACAAGTGTGACCGCCCCGCCGCCACCGGGCCCGCGGATGTCGCGGCGCTGCTCAACGGTGCCGGAGCGGCGAGCGTGTCGGTCTCGGCGACCGCCGGCGAAGGCCTCGACCGGCTGCGCGCGGCATTGGCCGAGGCGCTGGGCGCGGGCGCCGGGCAATCCGGGGCGGGCGGGCTCGGCGTCGCGGTGGGCAACCTGCGCCACGCCGAAGCGATGGAGCGTTCACGCGAAGCACTCGGGCGCGCGGCGCGCGCCGCGGGTGATCGGCTGCCGGGCGAGATCGTGGCGCTGGAGCTGCGCGAGGCGCTGGCGGCGCTGGGCGAGGTCACGGGCCGGAGCGTGGGCGAGGATGTGCTCGATCGGATCTTCAGCAAGTTCTGCGTGGGCAAGTGATGGCTGCGACCTACGACGTCGTGATCGTCGGCGCCGGCCATGCCGGCTGCGAGGCCGCGGTCGCGTGCGCGAAGCTGGGGTTGAGGACCGCGCTCGTCACCGTCAAGCTTGAGGACACGGCCAAGATGTCGTGCAATCCCGCCGTGGGCGGGATCGCCAAGGGCCACATGGTGCGCGAGATCGACGCTCTGGGTGGCGTGATGGGGATGATCACGGACAGGGCAGGCATCCAGTTCAAGATGCTGAACCGCGGGCGCGGTCCGGCGGTGTGGTCGCCGCGCGCCCAGTGCGACAAGGCGCGCTACTCCGACGAGATGGCGGGCCTGCTCGCCGGGACCCCTAAGCTCGAGCGCATCGCCGGCGTCGTGAACCATGTCCGGCTCGCGGAGGGCCGAGTCTCCGCGATCGAGCTTTCCGACGGCCGTCTGCTCCACTGTGCCGCCGCCGTCATCACGCCCGGCACGTTCTTGAACGGGTTGATCCACATCGGCCCGCGGCAGATCGCGGGCGGCCGCATCGGCGAGCACGCCGCCGTGGCGTTGAGCGAGTGTCTCGCCGAGCTGGGCCTCGAGCGCGGGCGACTGAAGACCGGCACGCCGCCACGCCTCCATCGCGACTCGATCGACTGGTCGGCGGTCGTGCCTCAGCCCGGGGACGAGCCGCCGCTGCCGTTCTCGCACTGGAGCGGACCGCTTGACCTCGACCAGGTGCCCTGCCACCTGTCCCACACCACCGAGCGCACGCACGAGGTCATCCGTCGCAATCTCCACCTCTCGCCGCTCTACTCGGGCGCCATCAAGGGGGTGGGCCCGCGCTACTGTCCCTCGCTCGAGGACAAGGTGGTCAAGTTTCCCGACCGCCTCTCGCACCACATCTTCCTCGAGCCCGAAGGCCGCGACGTGGTCGAGATCTACGTCAACGGTGTGTCGACCAGCCTGCCGGAAGAGGTGCAGCTCGAGTTCGTGCGCACGATTCCC
>JBKJXJ010000470.1:0-9398 GCA_046716125.1 Candidatus Eiseniibacteriota bacterium | reverse complement strand
GCTTCTGCCCCGGGCACGCTCCGCCAGTCCCTGGCTCCCGCTCGCCTCGGACGTGCCCGGGGCAGAAGCCCCTCGCCCCGCCGCTTGCGTGATCGACCCCTTATCGGGCGCTGTTCGTGTCGGGCTTGGGCGCGTGTTCGGGCTCTCGCAGGCTACGGGGGAGCGGATCGTCTCGGCACGCTCTGACCGTCCATTCCGAAGTCTTGCTGATCTGATCGATCGTGCGCGGCCGACGTTGCCGGAGGTGGAGTCGCTTGTCCTTGGTGGCGCCCTGGATGCGATCGGGAGGTCGCGGCCTTCGTTATTGCTGGAGGCGCGGGCGGGGGTGCGGGCGTGGGGCACGGCTGGCTCGCACGCTGCGGGACACGGGAGGATGCGGGTGTTGCTCGAGGCCGAGCCGGTGGCGGCGGTGCGGGTGCCGGCGTTGCCGGAGTTCGATGTGGCTCGGCGGGTGCGTGGGGAGTTCCAGGCTTGCGGGCTTTGGTTCAGCGGGCATCCGCTCGACACCTTGATCCCGGCCGGGGCGGAGCGGGGCGCGGTGCCCGCGGCCTCGCTCCCGGCGCATGTCGGGCGGCGCGTCGCCGTCGTGGGGATGCCGTGCGCCTATCGCCGCGTCGAGACGAAGAGCGGCGAGCGCATGCTGTTCCTGACCCTCGCCGACCGGAGCGGCCTCGCCGAGTGCGTGCTGTTTCCGGACGCCTACCGGGCGAACGCCGAGGCCACCCGGGGCCAGGTCGTGCGCGCGGAGGGCCGCGTGGACGAGTCGCTCGGCGCCATCACGCTGGCGGCGGAGCGGACGCAGGCGCTGATCGGGTAGGCGACGAAAGAGGTCAGCCGCACTCGCCCAGCATCTCGAGATCCGCCAGGTCACGGGGACGCCCCAGGGCGCGCTTGTTGCGAACCAGCTCGCCACGGCCGATGAAGGGACACACGAGATCGCCGAAAGGGCCCGTGATCCGGCCAGCCCAGGCCTCCTCGAACGTGAGCCCGGTGAGCGAGGTCAGGAGGTCGATGCGTCGGGGGGGCACGCCGATCTGGTAGACGACGCCGGGCGTCGCGAGATCGTCCACCTTCAGATCCTGGAGCGGTGCGCCAAAGGTCCGGAGCGCGTGCATCACCCGAGCCGCATTACCGGGTGTGGACTCCACCCAGATATCGAGGTCACCGGTGGCGCGCGGCCGGGAATGAAACGTCACGGCATAAGCGCCGACGATGAGGAAGCGGGCGTCAGCCTCGGATAACGCGCGCAGCAGACTGACGAAGTCCGGGTTCATCCGTGTCCCAGCCTTTCCACCGCCACAGTTCCAGGCTCAGCCGCCAGGTCTCGAGGACGCGCTCACCCGGTTCCATCCGGCTCCAGAACTCCCGGTCGAGGCGCGCATCCTCCTCGCCCATCAGAGCCTTGCGGATCGTGATCTGTCGCTTCGGCGGCGCGTTCATGGAGTGGGGAGGATACCATGCAAGCCGCCGACCGCGTCGGCGGGCGTGGCCACGCTCGACCGGGACGCGGCGCGGTCCTTGCTTTGCATTTTCCGGGTTGACGCGCGCGCGGAGCGGGACCAACCTTTGGTCAGACGGATAAGGGTTCAGTCAGACCCCGCCGTCCATACCGCCCGTTGATTCAGCGGGTGCGGTCGAGCGCGGGACCTCTAAGGGGAACCGCCGGCCGGAAGATGCGTAACGCCGACGCCGAGTGGGGTGCCTCCCCGACCGAACGTTTCGGGGCAGGATGTCTCTGATCGACGTCGGCCCTTTTTTTCGTGCGGCGTGGCCGGTCGCGGCAAACCCTGCGGCCTCCGCCGTCACAGCCCGAGCTCGCCGTGAATGCCGCGCATCGCCCCGAGGACGAAGGCGATGTGGTCGTCGAGATCCACGCCCAGCTCGGCGGTACCGTTCACGATGTCCTCGCGGTTGACGTTCCGTGCGAAGTCGGCGCGCTTCATCTTCTTCTTCACCGAAGCGACCTCGACCTGGTCGAGGGACTTGCCCGGCGTGATCAGCGCGCACGCCACCAGGAACCCGGCCAGTTCGTCGCATGCGTAGAGCGCACGCGCCATCGCCGTGTCGCGCGGGACGCCGCTATGGACCGCGTGCCCCAGCACCGCGCGGCAGATGTCCTCGGGCCAGCCCTGGGCGCGCAGGAACTCGACCCCCAGCATCGGGTGGCGCTCGAGGTCGGGGTGGCGTTCCCAGTCGAAGTCGTGGATCAGCCCGGTGAGGCCCCAGCGCTCGGGATCGCCGTCGAACCTCCCGGCATAGGCGCGCATCGCGCCCTCGACGGCATAGCAGTGCTTGCGCAGGCCCGGATTGGTGACCCACTCGTGGAGCAGGGCCACCGCCTGATCGCGGGTGGGCAGGGTGTCGAGGGTCACGGCGTGTGTCGCCCGGATGCGGCGTGGATGCGCGTGGTCAATCGCCCCACCGCGGCCGCGCGGGGCTCACTTCTTCTCAAAGAACGCGCGGTTCTTCTCGAGGAACGAGTGCCACTTCTCGGGCACGCCGTTGTCGGGGAAGATCGCCTGGACCGGGCAGGCGGCTTCGCACGCCTGACAGTCGATGCACTCATCCGGATGGATGTAGAACATGTCCTCGCCCTCGTAGATGCAGTTGACGGGGCACACCTCGACGCAGGACTTGTCTTTGACGCCGATACACGGCTCGGCGATGACGAATGTCATGGTTCCCTCACGAGGGCGATCGGCGGGCCCGCCGAACGTGCGGCCCGGTTCGGATGTCGGCCGCGAAGTTTAGGGGCAGGGTGACGCGAGCGCAAGACGGTGTGGACTATTTCCCGGCGCGAAGCGTGTCGCCGGGCATGGTCCCGTAACTCGTCCACCATGGGTGCAGCTCGACGGTCAGCCGCCCGGCCTTGACCGCCGGGTCCTCCAGCGCACGCGTGTGCGCGAACGTCGAATCGCCGCGATAGACCAGCACGCCGCGCAGATCCCCGCCGTCGGCGAACGGTCCCGCGGTCGCGAGCTCGCCCGAGGCCAGCCCACGGAAGATGCCGCTCACGTGCGCGATTTGGATCGCGCGCGACTCGTCCGTCACCTCTTTCGTGGACCTGGGGCCCGCCTTGAGGAGCACGAGCTGCAGCTTGACCATGCTGTCGCGGTGCCCGGGCTGCTGAGCCAGCTTCTTGTAGGGCTCGCCGATCCCGGTGGGCGCGAACCACGAGTACAGGTCGAGCACGAGCCGGCCCGAGCGGACCGCCGGATCGCGCGCGACCAGCTCGCGCAGGCGGGCGATGGAGTCGGGGCGGAAGATGAAGATCCCGCGCAGGTCGCCCATGTCGCCCATGGGACCCGCCGCCAGCAGCACCCCCTCCCCGGCCATGCGGCGGATGTTGGCCCTATGGCCGGCCTGGATGCTGTCGGTCGCCGGCGTGCGCGCCGCGGTCCAGGATGGGCCCTTCCGCAACACCCCGAACTGATAGCTCGACGTGCCGGGCATGGTCGGCATCTCGTCGGCCGCCATCGAACCGGCGAGCAGCAGAGCGAAGCTGGCCGCGCCAAGTCTGAGGAGGATCATGGTTCGGGACTGTAGTCAGACGATCGACTCCTCGCAAGGCCGGGGCGACCCGCCTTGACCGCCTGTGCGAGGCTGGATAGGGTTCCGCGCTCACTCTCCGCCTCGGATCCCAATGACCACGACGCCGCCCGACCTCTCCCGCTTGCGCATCGACCGATCCGAGCCCACGGCCACGCCCGCCGGCCGGGGACGGATGCGTATCGTCATCGTGGCCGCGCTCGGGGCCGTGGCCGTCGCGAGCATTGCTTTGACGCGCCTCTCGCCGAGCGCGACCGAGGTCCAGGTGGCGGTCGCTTCGGCGACCGGAGGCGGATCCGCCTCGGGGGCGGGCATCAGCGCCAGCGGCTACGTCGTCGCCCGCACCAAGGCGTCGGTCTCGGCCAAGGTGCCGGGCCGTCTCGCCTACCTCGGCGTGAGCGAGGGCTCGGTCGTCCGCCGCGGCGAGGTCATCGCCCGGCTCGAGAACGACGACTACCGTGCGGCGGTCAACGCCGCGCGCGCGCGCGTGCAGCAGCTCGTGATCGAGCACGAGCAGGCCGGGCGCGATGTCGAGCGCGCGACCCGCCTGCACGCGCAGAAGCTCCTGTCCGACGCCGAGCTCGAGAACCAGTCGGCGCGGCTGCGCTCGCTCGGCGCCCAGGTGGATGCGGCGCGCGCGCAGCTCGAGGTGGCGCGGGCGAGCTTCGAGAACACCATCGTGCTCTCCCCCTTCGACGGGACGGTGCTCCGCAAGGACGCCGAGGTGGGCGAGTTCGTCGCGCCCTCGACCGCGGGCGGCGGGCTCACGCGGAGCGCGATCGCCACCATGGCCGACCTGCGCACCCTCGAGGTCGAGGTGGACGTGAACGAGGCGTACATCGCGCGGATCCGCAACGGCCAGTCCTCGCGTATCACGCTCGATGCCTACCCGGACACGTCATTCGCGGGCCGCGTGCGGCAGGTCGTCCCGACCGCGGACCGCCAGAAGGCGACCGTCCAGGTCAAGGTCGCGATCCTCGACCGCGATCCGCGCATCCTCCCCGAGATGGGCGCCAAGGTAGAGTTCGCGAGCGGCGACGGTGACGATGCCGCAGCGGCCGCCGCGCCGCGCCGTGTGCTCATCCCGGGCGCGGCGATCGTGCAGGGCAGCGACGGCGCGCGCGTGTGGGTGGTGGAGAACGGCCGCGCCGTTTCGAAGACGATCATGCCCGGACCGGCGCGAGGCGACCAGATGGAGATCCGCTCGGGGCTGAGCGGCGGCGAGAGCGTCATCCTCGCGGTCCCGGCCGGGATGAAGGACGGGGCGCGCGTGCGCGTCCGCGGCAGCTGAGGACGAACGACCTCATCGATGGCCGGGGCCGGCCTCCGGCAGGACTCGTGACAGGCGGAGGACGCATGGCGCTGGTGACGGTCAGAGACGTGCACAAGGTCTACAAGCGCGACACCCAGGCGGTGCCGGTGCTGGCCGGGCTCTCGATCGAGATCGATGCCGGTGATTTCGTCGCGCTCATGGGGCCGTCGGGCAGCGGCAAGACCACGCTCCTCAACTTGATCGGCGGCATCGATCAGCCCACCTCGGGCGATGTGACCGTCAACGGCGAGGCGATCGGAAGGCTCAAGCCCCGGCAGCTCGCCCAGTGGCGCTCGCGCAACATCGGCTACATCTTCCAGCTCTACAACCTCATCCCGGTCCTCACCGCGATCCAGAACGTCGAGCTGCCGCTGCTGCTCGTGAAGATGAAGGGCAAGGAGCGCCTCGAACGCGCCCGGCATGCGCTCGAGATCGTGGGCCTGGGCGACCGTCTCAAACACTTCCCGCGCCAGCTCTCGGGCGGCCAGGAGCAGCGCGTGGCGATCGCGCGCGCCTTGGTCAGCGATCCGACGCTGGTGCTCGCCGACGAACCCACCGGCGATCTCGACCGCAAGTCGGGCGAGGAGATCCTGTCGCTGCTCGAGCGGCTCAACAAGGAGTTCAACAAGACCATCATCATGGTGACGCACGACCCCCATGCCGCCGAGCGCGCCCACCGCGTGCTGCATCTTGACAAGGGCGTTCTCTCCAACTGAGCGCCAAGGATCCCATGAACCTCTTCTCGCTGGTCCTCGTCAATCTGGGTCGCAACAGGCTGCGCACCATCCTCACCATGATGAGCGTGGTCGTGGCGCTGTTCCTGTTCTGCGCCCTTCGGGGAGTGCTCGACACGCTGGCCGCCTCGATCAAGGTCGGCAGCGAGGCGCGCCTGGTCACGCGCAACGCCATCTCGCTCATCTTCCCGCTGCCCCTCTCCTACCGGGAGCGCCTGATCGCGATCCCCGGGGTGAAGCGTGTGAGTTACGCGAACTGGTTCGGCGGGCGCGACCCGGTGGATCCCGGTAACTTCTACGCCCAGTTCGGGTGCGATGCCGAGACCTACATGCCGATCTACGACGCCGACGTCGAGATCATCGCCGCCGACTCCTCCGTGGTGCCTCTCCCCGTGCCGCCGGACGTGAACCCGAAGCTGGCGATGTTCATGAGCGAGCGCGACGCGTGCATCGTCGGTGAGAGTCTGTTCAAACGCATGAACTGGAAGCTGGGTCAGAAGGTGCCGGTCTCCGGCACCATCTTCCCCGGCACCTGGACCTTCACCATCCGCGCGGTCTATCACGCCAAGGACCCCGCGTTCGGCGAGGAGTCCATGCTCTTCCACTGGAAGTACCTCAGCGAGAAGGGCATGGGCGGACAGGGGATCGTCGGCTTCTACGTCCTGCAGCTCAGTGACCCGAGCCGGGCGGGCGAGGTCACGGCGGCAGTCGATGCCCTTTACGCGAACTCGGGGGCGGCGACCCACACCGAGACCGAGCGCGCGTTCCAGGCGGGGTTCGTGAGCATGTACGGGAACGTGCCGTTCCTGATCGGGGTCATCGGGATCGCGGTCGTGTTCGCCATCCTGCTGGTCGCGGCCAACACGATGATGATGGCCGCCCGCGAGCGCACCGCCGAGTTCGGCGTGATGAAGACGCTCGGATTCGCGGACGTGACACTGTTCCGGCTGGTGCTCATCGAGGCCGCCATCATCACATTCGGAGGCGGGACGCTCGGCGCCCTGCTCGCCAAGTTCGCGATCGAAGGATCCAAGTTCAACCTCGGCGGGTTCCTGCCCCCGATGACGGTGAGCTGGGGGACGGTGGCGCTCGGCGTGGCCGTCGCGGTGCTGATGGGCGCCACCAGCGGGATCATCCCGGCCCTGCAGGCCTCGCGCCTGCGTATCGTTGATGCGCTGCGGCGCGTCGAGTAGCGGAGACGTCCATGGCGATCCCGATCTCATACCATCTGCGTAACGTCACACAGCGACCGTGGTCCACGCTCGCCACCACCCTCGGCATCGCGCTGGTCGTCGCGATCCTGGTGGGCGCTTTCGCGCTCGCCTCCGGCTTCCAGGCGGCGCTGGTCGAGACCGGGTCGCCCGAGAACCTGATCATCCTGCGCACCGGGGCGGACTCCGAGATCTCGAGCGGAGTCTCGCGTGACGCCGCCAACATCCTTCGCGCGCTGCCCGACGTGAAGACCGGCCCCGACGGCCGCCCGCTCGCGAGCGCCGAGATGGTGGTGCTCATCAATCAGCCCCGGCTCGGACAGAGCGGCTCGTCGAACATCACGGTGCGCGGTGTCGACACCGAGGGGATGAATCTCAGGGACCAGATCAAGATCGTCGAGGGCCGCATGTTCACCCCGGGCACCGACGAGGTGATCGTCGCCCGGCGGATCGCGCGCCGCTTCGCCGACTGCGGGCTGGGCGGGAAGCTCCGATTCGGGCAGCGCGACTTCTCCGTCGTCGGACACTTCACCGCCGGCGGCTCGGGATTCGATTCGGAGGTCTGGGGCGACAACGCCGTCCTGATGCCGGCACTCAACCGCCAGGACGCGTTCCAGAGCGTCACGCTCCGGATGCGGGACACCACGCGCTTCGCCGCCCTGAAGAAGGAACTCGAGGCCGACCCGCGCCTCGGGGTCAAGGTCCGCACCGAACGCGGCTGGTATTCCGAGCAGTCGGCGCTGATGGCCACCATCATCCGGATCGGCGGCGTGTTCATCACGCTCATCATGGCAGTGGGTGCCATCTTCGGCGCCATGAACACCATGTTCGCGGCGGTCAAGCAGCGCACGCGCGAGATCGCGGTGCTCCTGACGCTGGGCTTCACGCCGTCCTCGATCACGCTTTCGTTCCTGGTCGAGTCGGTCCTGATCGCCCTGATCGGCGGCGTCGCCGGGTGCCTCATCGCCCTGCCGATCAACGGCATCACCACCAGCACGACCAACTGGTCGTCCTTCAGCGAGGTGGCGTTCGCGTTCCGGGTGACGCCGGTCGGGATGATCGTCGGTCTGGTGTTCGCTGCCGTGCTGGGGCTGGTCGGCGGGTTCCTCCCCGCGCTCCGGGCCGGGAGGCAGTCGCTGGCGGCGAGCCTCAGGGCGGCATAGTCCCCGGGTACGTGGGTACGACCTGATCTGACTCCGCCCGACTCCCCTTAGCGGTACAGCACCTTCAACCCGCCCCAGCCCGCCCTGGATGTCGGCACGATCGTGTCGCCGGGCGGGCCGATCGCGTTCGCATGCATGATCACCGCGCCGCGTCGCGCCAACGCCCTGCCCATCAAGACGGCGCCTTTGTGGAGGTTGATGCTCGAGTGCGCAAGCACGTTCCCCTGCATGATGGAGGCGCTGCCGAGGTTCGCCGAGCTACCGACTTGCCACCAGACATGGCGTTCCTGAGCGCCATTGGACAGGACCACCGTGACGCCAGGGGCCACCGTCAGTGCGCTCCCGATCTGGAAGACGAAGACCGCCGCCGTGTCGCCCTGCGCGTCGAGATTGAGATTCCCCTTCAGATGGGCTGCCGAAGCGAAGCAGTTGACGCCGGGAGTGAACGTCCTGTCACCCAGATAAACACCAGTCATCCTGACATTGCATGCCATGCCCTCCAGGAGATCGTACGCTGCGGCCAGTTCAGCCTGAGCCTGGGCCGCGATGTCGCCACCTGCGTAGACCATTCCAGAGGTCGGCTGCCCTACGGGAACCCCGGTGATCGCCTGCCCGGGACTCACTCCGATGCTCCCACCGAGCGTCGTGGCTCCTCGGTTGTTGATCGTCGAACCTGCAACGACCACGAAGCTCGCCGCGGAATTGAGCACGGGCTCCGCGGAGCCATGGGATGGAAGGAGAAGGAGCGCGGCCAGTCCTGCGCCACACATCGCAATCCGGTGAGTGTGCGTGGTTCTCATGAGTGATCTCCGTGGAGGATGCACGTGATCCGGGGACCGGGCGCGGACACCGGTCGGTCGGGCAATCGAGTCCGCGGCAACCGCGAACTGCCCGCGAACAGCGGGCGGATGGCTGCCGGTGCGGCCGGGTTCGTGACGACCTTCAACAGGGCCCCGGCTTGTGATCGCCGGTTGGCGCCCCACGCCGCACACCGTCCATCCGAGCCCTCTACGGTCGATGGAGGTCCGAATGCCAGTTCCGTGCCCTGCCCACGCTGCGAGCGTCGCGTTACGCCCTGCGCGGCTTGCGCGCAGATTGGCAGCGCCGAGGGTGACTCCGAGGATCGTCGGTGATCGCGGCAGGAGCGTTGGCTGTCGATCGGATTCGCGACCCGCGAGGCGGTGGAACCTTCCACCCCGTGGAAGGATGTTCAATCCGGCGTCAGCCCGCGATGGTCGTCAGGACAGCTGCGCGCCGGGCCCGCGAACGGACCCGGCGCGAGTGCGATCGACTCAGACCCTAGCCCGGATTATTCACGAACACCAGTCAACACGAAGACCTCCGTGTGTTAGTATGGGGGTGTTCAGGCTCCTTTCTTCCACGGACGGAGGTCTTGGCGTGCGCGACTCTACCACGACACCCTGTGTGC
>JBKJXJ010000469.1:0-5246 GCA_046716125.1 Candidatus Eiseniibacteriota bacterium | reverse complement strand
CAACCAGCGCTTCCCGGGCCTGGGCGGGCACCTCTCGACCTACGCCTCGGCCGCCAGCCTGTACGAGACCGGCTTCAACCACTTCTTCCGCGGCAAGGACGACGGCGGCTCGGGCGATCAGGTGTTCTTCCAGGGCCACGCCGCACCGGGCATCTACGCGCGCGCGTTCCTCGAGGGCCGTCTCACCCAGTCGCAGCTCGATCACTTCCGGCGCGAGGTGGTGCGCGGCGAGGGGCTCTCCTCCTATCCGCACCCGCGCCTCATGCCCGACTTCTGGGAGTTCCCCACCGTCTCGATGGGCCTGGGGCCCATGAACGCCATCTATCAGGCGCGCTTCAACCGCTACCTCACCGCGCGCGCGATCAAGGACACCTCGACCTCCCGCGTGTGGGCCTTCCTCGGCGACGGCGAGATGGACGAGCCCGAGGCGGTCGGCGCCCTGTCCATGGCGGCGCGCGAGGGACTCGACAACCTGACGTTCGTGGTCAACTGCAACCTGCAGCGGCTCGACGGCCCGGTGCGCGGCAACGGCAAGATCATCCAGGAGCTGGAGTCGATCTTCACCGGCGCCGGCTGGAACGTCATCAAGGTGCTGTGGTCGCGCGACTTTGACCCGCTCCTGGCGCAGGACTACGAAGGCGTCCTGGTGGACGCCATGAACGAGACCGTGGACGGCGAGTGGCAGCGCTACTCGATCGAGAGCGGCGGCTACATCCGCGAGCACTTCTTCGGCCGCGATCCCCGGCTGCTCAAGATGGCCGAGCACCTGAGCGACGACGAGATCCGGGGCTTAAGGCGCGGGGGGCACGACTATCGCAAGGTCTACTCGGCCTACAAGGTGGCGACCTCCACGCGCGGCAAGCCGACGGTGATCCTGGCCCACACGGTGAAGGGCTGGACGCTGGGCACGGGCGCCGAGGCGCGCAACATCACCCACCAGATGAAGAAGCTGAACCTCGAGGAGCTCCGCAAGTTCCGCGACCGGCTCGAGCTGCCCATCGCGGACCGCAAGCTGGCCGATGCTCCCTACTTCCATCCCGGGCCTTCCAGCCCCGAGGTGCGCTATCTCATGGAGCGGCGCGAGGCCCTGGGCGGCTGCATCCCGAAGCGCGTCGTGCACGCGAAGCCGCTCCCGCGCGTGGCCGACAAGGCGTTCACCGAGTTCTTCACCGGCACCCGCGAGGACCAGGCGGTTTCGACCACCATGGCCTTCGCCAAGCTCCTGCGCAATCTTATCCGCGACCCAGGTGTCGGCCGTCGCATCGTGCCCATCATCCCCGACGAGGCGCGCACCTTCGGCCTCGAGGTGCTGTTCCGCGAGATCGGGATCTACGCGTCCTCGGGCCAGAAGTACGAGCCGGTGGACTCGAAGCTCGTGCTCTCCTACACCGAGAAGGAGGACGGCCAGCTGCTCGAGGAGGGCATCACCGAGGCCGGCTCGATGGCCTCGTTCACCGCCTCGGGCACCAGCTACGCGACGCACGGCGAGCCGACCATCCCGTTCTACATCTTCTACTCGATGTTCGGTTACCAGCGCACCGGCGACTTCATGTGGGCGTTCGGCGACGCGCGGGGCCGCGGCTTCCTGCTCGGTGCGACCGCGGGCCGCACCACGCTCAACGGCGAGGGCCTCCAGCACGAGGACGGACACAGCCACCTGGTCATGTCCACCCTCCCCAGCGTCGTGGCCTACGACCCGGCGTTCGCCTACGAGGTGTCGGTCATCGTCCGCGACGGACTCAAGCGCATGTATACCGACAACGAGGATGTCTTCTACTACCTCACGCTCTACAACCAGGACTATCCGATGCCGGCGCTGCCCTCGGGCGTCGAGGACGGCATCCTGCGCGGCCTCTACCTTTACCGCGGCGCCGTGCAGCAGGCGAAGCACCGCGCGCAGATCCTCGGCAGCGGCCCGATGATGCTGGCGGCGCTCAAGGCCCAGGAGATCCTGGCCGCGCGCTTCGACGTGGCCGCCGATGTCTGGAGCGCCACCTCCTACCAGCAGCTCCGCAACGATGCCCTCGCGGTCGAGCGCTGGAACCGCCTCCACCCCGGCGAGCCGCAGCGGGTGCCGTACGTGACCCAGGCGCTCTCCGGCACGTCGGGACCGGTCATCGCCTCGAGCGACTTCATGAAGGCGGTGCCGGACATGGTGTCGCGCTGGATCGGGCGGCCGTTTGTGTCGCTCGGGACCGACGGCTTCGGCCGGAGCGACACGCGCGAGTCACTGCGCCGCCACTTCGAAGTGGACGCCGAGCACATCGTGGTGGCGACATTGTCCGCGCTCTCCCAGCAGGGCCTGGTGCCGGCCGGCGTGGTGGCGCGGGCGATCCAGGATTACGGGATCGACCCCGAAAAGATCGAGCCCCGACTGGCCTAGGAGCCGCGGGGAAGGCCGGTGGCGGGAGGCGTGCGACGAGTGGGGCCATTTATGGGGACCCCGCGAGGAGCCCGCCTCCCGCCGCCGGCCTTCCCCGCCGCACCATTTCCCGCTGAAGTCCGCGGGACTCCCTGCCGATAACGGGTTGGACCACGCCTCCGTCCACCCCGCAGGGAGATCATGTCGAGCCACCCGTACGGTTTGCGCGGCGATCCGTTCGCGTCACCGGCCACGCTGTCCGCCAAAGACGCCTCGCGCCTGATCCGGCGTCGCGTGCGCGCGTTCAACGGCGACGGCGGCGCCCTCTTCCCGATCGACAGCTGCGACCTGATCCACGAGCTGGCCGGCGGGATCCCCGACGCCATGCTCGAGCTGGCGGGCCACGCAATGCGCAACGCTGCCGCACAGGGCGCCCCTGCGGTGTCGACTGCCCATGTGCGCCAGGCGGCCTCGGCCGCGGGCGGCGCCGCGAAGGGCGCGCCCCCCCGCGTCGCCCGGCGCACGGTGGAGACGCCGGAGGAACCGGACACCGGCGTCGAGGTGGATGCGGACGCCGACGCCAAGGCGCTCAGTGAGATCCAGACCCGCGCCGAGATCCCGACACGCGCCCAGATCTCGGCACGCGCACAGGCGGTCCTCGCGTGGGAAGAGACGCCGACGATCGCCGATGACGATCCCGACCTGCCCGAGTTCCACCCGGCGCCGTTCGCACTCCCGAACGAACCGAGCAAGGATCTCGATCCCGACTCCCGTGACTGGGTATCACGTTTCATCATCCCGGCGCCCGGTGTGGGTCACACCCCCCTGGCGGCGCCGCGTGTCGCGCAGGCTCCGAGCGTCGCCGGCCGGAAGTCGGGGAACGCTCCGAAGCGGCGGACGGTATCGGCGCCGTCACCGGCGCCCGCCCCCCCCGCGGCGGCCGTCGAGAGCGCGCCCCCGGTCGCCTACGCACCACTGCCGCCGAGGCCGCGTTCTCGTCCGCGTGGTCCGCGGAGACGCCGTCACTCCGGAGGTCAGGGACTCCTGATCACCGCCGCGGCGGTGTGCGCCATCGCGTTCGTCGTTCGTATGTCGCTGCGTGGGAGTCTGGTCCCGGCCGCGACCGAGAATGCCCGTCCCGTCCCGACCGCCACCCCGGCGGTGGAACAGCCGACGTCCATCCCCGAGCCACCGCCGGTCGTGTCGACCCCCGCCAGGCCCGAACCCGCGCCCGTCGTGGTCGCGACACCGTCAGCCCCGGTGGAGGAGGAACCCCTGATCGGCCCTCGCTCCGCGGCGCAGAAGCTCATGACGTCGCAGCCGACGACGGCGGCGCCCGGCATCGCCCCCGCCCCGCCCGCTCCCGTCCGCCGCGGAGCGAGCGCCGGGAAGTTCGGCCTCGAGGTCGCCACCTTCATCTTCGAGGAGCGCGCCCAGGTGGAGCGCGACCGGCTCGCCGCGAGTGGTCTTCGGGCGCGCCTCGTCACCACCCTCGAATATGGTTCGCGCGTCTACCGCGTCGTGGTGGGCGGCTTCCCGCATCCGGCCGCGGCCGAGCGCGCGGCCGACTCGCTGCTCTCGAACGGAATCGTGCTGCAGGCGCGGGTCGTCCGGGTTCCATAGACGCCGTTCGATAATCCTGGAGACGGGACGCCGCAGGGGGCGTCCGAGGCTCGCGGGAGCCAGGGATGGAGGAGCGAGCCTCGGATAGAGTTCGCCTCGGCAGGATGACGAGGCGAACGTACCCCGAAGGCGTCCCGTCTCCAGGGTTCTCGAACGGAGCCTAGCCGAGCTTCAGCAGCCGGGCCGCGTTCCCGCCCAGGATCGCTTCGCGCTCGGCCGGGGTCAGGGACAGCCCCTCGATGCTCTCCCGCATCTTCCGCAGGCTGCCGATCATGTGCGGGTAGTCGCTGCCCGCCAGGATGTGGTCGGCGCCGGCGAAGCCGATCGCCAGTGACAGCGCCCCGGGATCGAAGTTCACCGTGTCGTAGTAGAAGCGCTTGAGGTAGTCGCTCGGCGGGCGATCGATGTGGGCACGGCACTCCTCGAACGCGTGATAGCCGCGGTCGAGCCGCTCGGCGAGGTAGGGGATCGCGCCGCCCAGGTGCGAGAGCGCCCAGCGGATCCGCGGGAACCGGCCGGCCACCCCGCTGAACACGAGCTTGGCCGCCGCCAGGGTGGTGTCGAACGTGAACCCCAGGAGCGGCATCAGCCAGTACTCGGTCATCGACTCGACCCCGACCGGGCTGGTGGGGTGGATGTGGAGCACCGCGCCCAGCTCGTCCGCCTTCTCGTAGAGCGGCCGGTAGCGCGGGTCGCTGAGCGCGACGCCGTTCACGTTGCTGAACAGCATCGCGCCGGGCAGGTGCAGCTCGCGCATCGCCCGGTCCAGCTCGGCCACCGAGGCCGCGGGATCGTTGAGCGGCAGGGTGGCGAGCGCGGCGAACCGCCCGGAGGGCCGAGCGACCGCGGCCGCGAGCGCGTCGTTGACCATGCGTGCGAAGGCCACCGCGCGCTCGGGCGGCTCGATGTGGACGCCCGGGGTGGTGAAGCTCAGGAGCTGGAGGTCCACGCCGTGGCGCTCGAGCACTTCCTCGCGGTACGCGATGTCCCGGTGTCCCCGAACCGCGACGTTGTAGTCCCCGGGATAGTGCAGGCACGGGTTGCCCTCGCCGTCCACGGTGACGCGCACGCTCGCGGGACCGCGGGTGATGGCCTCGATGTACTCGGGCGGGTAGTAGTGATCGTGCCAGTCGATGATCTTCACGAATCGCTCCTAAGGTGTAAGCGTGCCGCAAAGCGTCCGCGGCGCCGGACGCAGACACTACACGGGCCGCAGGCCTCCCGCCACGCCGGGGCGGACGCTCGAGCACTCGCTCACCGT